>JAAUSG010000269.1 GCA_012034055.1 Leptolyngbyaceae cyanobacterium RU_5_1
GTTCGTCTTGGCGGTGTTGCCCTCCCTGTCCTGCGGATTCGGTCAGACAACCCGCCAAAACTCACGCGTCTTTCATCCCGACGCTCACCTTTCAGGTAGAGCGCGGGGCTTCCCGTCTAAGAGCTAACGCTAGGCTAATGAAAATTAAAGAATTTCTTCTTTATTAAAGCATCTCTCTATAGACACAAAATAACCCTGAGTCATGAGAAAACCCAGGGATGCTGAAATTGTTTGTCAGATTAAGTCTGGCGACAGATACAAATTACCGTATTACGCTAATTAATGCGATCGATAATCCACGTCCATCCAGCAACGAGGTAAACGTTCGCCTGACGGAAAAACAAGATCATTTTTAGAAATCTCTTCAGGGTCTTGCTCTTCCTGCCCATCTTGTATCCTGCCGGAAATTTTTTGTTCCATGGGATCGATTAAAGAGTCAGTATTCAAAACCTTCACTAGGACTCCAGTTTGCCTGTTTTGTAGAAACATATTGTTTGACTGAACTAAAACCTATTGAACTTAAATCTTGTCCACGTCCAGAGCTGGAGTTTTTCTTGAGGAAAGCGACAAATTCCGAGCTGAACATGATTGAGTAACGGTTGACCAATTCTCTTTTAAGTTACTGTATTCAAAGTATTTCAACCTCTACCTTAAGTTGCACTGGCTGAGATGAAGTCAGAGAAGGAGCTAAATGTCACCCGAACTCATTCAAACCATCATTACGGCTTACTTTGATACGCTACAAGCCATGAATTCTGTAGGCTGGGCGGAGAATTTTACAGAGGACGCCATGATTCAGGATCCGGTTGGAAAACCACCCAACAATGCTCGTGAAAACGCCCAGAAATTCCTTGGCCTATTGGCAGTGGTGTTTGAACGGCTAGAGCTATCGCAAGATCAAGTCTTCATTGCAGGCAACGGTGCCGCTGTGAAATGGACGATGCGTGGATTGGGAAAAGATGGTAAGCAGGGAACTGCTGAGGGAATCAGCGTGTTTGAAATCCACGCATCGGGTAAAATTCAGCGTGTCTCATCCTACTGGGATGATGATGCTCTGATGGCTCAGATGAAACGTTGATGTTGAGCGATTAGGCAACCAGTCCAGAACGAAGCGCCCGCACGGCTGCCTGCGTCCGATCTTCTGCACAAAGCTTGCTCAGAATGTTGCGGACGTGGGTTTTGACTGTACCAACCGTAATGTAAAGCTTCTCGGCGATCGCGGCATTGCTATCCCCCCCCACAATCAGCTCCAGAATTTCCAGTTCTCGCCCAGTCAACGGATACGTTTCCAAAACCTGCTCAAACTCAGGTTCTACAGCGCTAATTTTCACTGTCTTGCTGTGGTTTTCAGTATGGGGATCCGAAGTTTGACGCACTTGATGCAACACCACATTCGCGATCGCGGGATCGATCCAGGAGAAGCCCGAATGCGTAGCTTGTAAGGCCTCAACTAGCCGATCAATACTGACATCCTTCATGCAGTAAGAATCAGCTCCTGCTGCAAAAGCAGCCAGCACAGCATCCTCGCTATCGTGCATTGTCAGGATGAGAATTTTGGTATTGACCTGCTCATGTTCTGACTGCAGTCGTCTAAACTTCTGCGTCAGCTCAATACCGTCCATATCAGGCAACCCAATGTCTACAATGGCAACATCCGGGCGAGTCGTTTCCAGCATTTTCAACCCCTGTGAAGCGTTCGGCGCTTCCCCCACAACTTGAATCCCTTGCTGCTGCTTGAGAGCAGTCCGCAGACCAATTCGTGTTAAGTCGTGATCTTCAATTAAAACGACACTAATTCCATTATTCATAGCAGCCACCTTGTCCAGGGTCTTAAGCCTGAAACACATCCTCTAGTTTTTAGTACTTATAGAGGTTTTGCAGTCCCAAGAACATCCATCGCTAGGAGTAGTACGCTTATCCGCTAGATGGATCTCGCCAAAGGGAAGGTTTGAGGGGGTGAGGGGAAGACGCGGAGAGGGGGAGAAGTGAAATGCCGTCAGGGAACTAGTTAGCTACTCAGTTGCAGGAGATAAGGTCTTCTATTAGAATAGAACATATGTACTAAAACAAGTTCTTGGCTATGACTAAGCACTACATTCTCAGCCTTGACCCGACGGCGAAGTACGAGTGGGATCGCTGTGCGCTGCGTGACCCAATTACGGCTGAACATCCTGCCCTGGCTGATCTGGTTGCGCAGGCAGTGGGAGAGCGGGCTGGAGCCTATCTAGTCGCTATCAATATTGAGGTTAAGGTTTTGGAAGAAACTGCAATTCCGCAAAGCAAATCTCTGGTGGAAAGCACACCACCTGATCATGCTCCTGAAGTACCTATTCGCACTCAATTCCCACAACTAGCTCCGCTAGTTGCCTGACCTTTGTACAGACGCGATTAATTACGTCTCTCTGCTTTCCTCAACTTTTGTTCTGTTGGAGGTTCTCATGAAGCTTAGCTTAAGTCAGTATCCTGGCGCGATCGCCCAGGCTTGCCAGGCCGTCAACGAAATTGAACATCAGATTGCTGAAGTCCGCCAGCATATTGCCCGCTTAGAAGGGAACGCGGATATGGTGGTGGCGTTTGAGGCAAATTTGAAGAATGACAACCAGCGCCGAGCACGCCGGTTTGAAGTGCTGCAAGTAAATACTGAATACCAGCGGGCTTATGATGCATTGAATCGATTGACGACCGAGAAAGCCAATGCAGCGGCACGGCTAGAACATTTGCGGAACGAATTCAGTGTTGCCAAATTGGAAACTCGCCTGGCGATCGCTCAAAAGCTGATCGGTATCGATGCCCGTGAATTAGTTGGGCTGTAGGGTTAGTCAGTCTTGACAGAAATAGTTGTCGAGTTATGAGTTAACAAGTCCGAGTTTTGCGCTAAAACTGTGACAGCCGACTCATAACTTACAACGTTCTTAAACTGCCTGTATGTCTATTATCGTAACGTCCGAAGAAATTGCCCAATACCGGACTGAGCTTTCGGAATACTCAGAGGCCTTAGTTGCTTTAGATGTATTAGAGGATTGTGAAGGGAATTTAGAAGATGCCTCGATCTCGTTAGCGATCCAGGCTGGGCAGGAACCAGATACGTCCGATCGCTGGATTGACGGGCTTGCTAAACGATGGCGACACGTTATCTGTCAGGTCGAGCTGAAGGAAAAGCTTGAAGAGGGTTTGCAGGGTGAGGCAATTACAGCACTGACGGCGAGTACCAGTTTGCCGCTTAAACTGGCAACACTTGTAGCCATCTATGTGGTTAGAGCAGGCGCGGAAAGTTTCTGTGAACCGTTGCAGGAGAAGCTGTAACGGGTGTTATTTAGCCTTGCAAACTACAAATCACCTCGGCAGGCATCCCAACAGCAACTGACCAAGGTGGAATATCTTTAGTAACAACAGCTCCAGCGCTAACTACGCTTCCCTCACCAATCGTTACACCGTCCAAAACTTTAACGCCAGTATCTAACCAACAGTTATCTTCAATCACGATTCCCCGACTCATAGGTTCTTGGACACCAAACTGTTCAGCAAGCTCTTTAAGGGTGTAATGGTTGGCATTTATCCTTGAGTAGTGAGCGATCATACAATTCTTACCAATTTTGATCGGGCCGGGGCCCATCAAACAGCTTTTAGCCCCAATGTAAGTGTTTTCGCCAATTTCGATGTGTCCATCACCACAAGTTGCGATCGTTGCTCCCCAACCAACAATCACTCCCGTGGCAAAAACGATTCTGCCGTTTTCTCGACTGCAAACACAAACGTGGGGTTGTAAACACACATTGTTGCGGATCACAATTCGGCTGGCAGATTTAGAAGCATTCAACACGCTGTTATACCGAATAACCACATTATTCCCAAGTTCAATGTGGTGGGTGCCAAGCATTTCAACTGCCTTTTCAATCAATACAGACTTGCCCATTTGAGCCAAAATTTGACGGTAGAAAAACTGCCGCAACAAGATGCCAGGCTTTTTAGGAATTGATTTAGTGAGCCTCGTGACAAATGCTTCTTTAGTATCCAACCAACCCCGAAAGGAACTATCTTTACTAATACTCATTGTTGATTCCTTAAAGTCCGCTGTTCGGCAAGCGGTTAAAGACTTGCCTTCTCGCGAGTAGTCTTACAGCCAGAAGAATTTCTGATCGCTCAAGAATGAGCGGCTTACGCCGCTCATTCTCCAACCACAGTCCATTTCCCTACTGTGAGGGAATTGAAGTCAGTTTCAAACTATTACCACGCTCAACAACGTTCTCTAGCTGTTGGGCTGTGGCTTTCGTACTGCTAAAACTGTCATCACTGAGTTTCACACTCAAGACTCAGCACTTTGCTATAACTGCGATTGGAGTCAGTTTGAAAGGAAACGCTTCCAAACGTCTAACTAAAAATCCCTGGTTGACTGACAAATCTTTTTTGTAGGTTGGGTTGAACGTCGTGAAACCCAACGCTAGTCCTGGCTTGTTGGGTTACGCCATCGCTTTTCTGGTATGCCGGAACGGCTTTACCCAACCTACGAAAGAGTCGGAGTTTCAAGAGTTTTGTCAGTCAGTCAGCTAAAAACCCTTTAAAGTTTTGACTTTAGGACTTATGCATTTTGACCAAAACCTCGGAGTTTTAAGCAACGATGCAGGGCATGATGCTTGATTCTTGGTTAAAAACTGTGAGATTTGCGTAAGTCCTTGACTTGCGAGAGCTAGGGTGGAGTGTCACCCACTTCAGACATGATATTGAAGTCGATCATTGGAGCGAATAGGTAAGCCCTACCTCGATCGCCGCAGCGAAGTTCTTGCTGCCAATTGTCTGTCTGTATGTTGATCATGAACTCTGGCTCAGTTTTGCTTCGGCTGCACTTAGAGATGATAAACACCCACGTCGCTGTATGTCCATAATTTAAAGACTACAGATAGTCTAATTGTTCAAACAGGTTCTCTGAGCGTTTAAGAAGAAGGTTTACGCTATTTCGGCTAATCGACTGGGAATTTTCGTTCTTTGACTTCGGAGGAAAAACTGCGGACGGCTTGGGTAATAATTTCGCGCAGGTTGACGTAAGACTTGGCAAAGGGCGGTTGACGGGTAGAAAGTCCCAACAGGTCAGAGGTGACTAGTACCTGTCCATCGACATCTGGGCCAGCACCAATGCCGATGGTTGGAATAGTCAGCTTTTGAGTGATTTGGCACGCTAAGCTGCTGGGGATGTGCTCTAGAACGATCGCGAATGCTCCGGCTTGTTCCAGAGCGATCGCCTCCGATAAAATCCGCTCTCTCGCCGCTAACGAGGTTCCTTGCTGACGGTAGCCGAGCCGATGCACTGACTGGGGCGTTAACCCCACATGCCCCATCACCGGAATGCCCACTTCTACTAAACGAGCTACCGTTGCCACAGCGGTTGGATTCCCACCTTCCAGCTTCACGGCTTGCACTCCAGCTTCCTTCAACAAACGACCAGCCGAATGCACAGCCTGCTGCACGCTTTCCTGATAACTCATAAACGGCAGGTCACAAACCAGTAATGCCCGCTTCACACCCCGTCGCACCGCTTTAGCATGGAGCAGCATTTCATCCAATGTTACGGGCAGCGTCGTATCGTATCCTAGTGCAACCATTGCTAGAGAATCCCCAATTAAAATGAGATCCACACCCGCTTCATCCAAAACCTGCCCTAAAGCAAAGTCCCATGCAGTGAGCGCGACAATCGCACGCTCCTGATGTTTCCATTCCATAATTTGCTGAGTCGTAATGGGCATGGGGAGAGGCAAAGGATAAAGGCTAAACAATCAAGGATACAGACAGCATAGCGAATTTACCTCGACCTTCGGAGACAACCCCTTCATCCCTTCATCCCTTGCTCACGGTCTGCCCTGACTAAACCCTTGATGAGGGCTGGCTTGAAAAGTATCCAGATTAACCCAGGCAAGTCCTTCGCTGGTGCCGACCCAGAGTTTGCCACCCGTATCAGGCGCGAGGGAGAGAACTCGACCAGAAGGGAGATAGGGGATTGAACCACCTGTGGCACCATTGAATGGATTGACGCGGAACAATCCCGTGGATGTGCCCACCCAAATCGTATTGGCTTTATCGAATTGCACCGTAGTGACATTGCGTCCACTCAATTGTCCAACCATTCGCAGCCTGAAGACCTGTGGGTCATTTTGCGAAAACACAACCTGTTGACGAACCTGGGTTGGTACTGTCGATTTGGTACGAACTGACATTTTTGAGGCAGCCGCATTGCGTTTACGGGACTGGGCAGGGCGAGGTTTTTGTTGACCTCGCTGAGTACCTGCTTTTGTGGTGGAGTTCACCACCGGTTCACGGACGAATTCAACGCTGCGTTTAATCCCCAGATCGGCTTCTAGTAAACCGGCGGGGGTGCCAATCCAAAGCATTCCCCAGGGGCTAGAAGCAAGGGTTTGAACGATGGTACCGGGCAAATTTGTGATGCGCCGCATGATCATGGCGCTGGCGGTGTTGATTTGCACCAATCCCTCTAAGGTGCCGACCCAGAGATTGCCCAAAACATCCAGTGTGAGAGCATTTGCGCTAACTCCGGGCAGGTTTTGCACAGTGGTCATCAGTAGTCCGCGATCGGGATTGATCAGAGCCAATCCAGCATCAGTGCCCACCCAAAGATACCCTCGTTGATCGACAAGCAAGGACAGGACTCGGTTGGATGGTAAGGCAAGGTTTTGTGCCGTGACGGTGCCCGTGCGAGGATCAATGCGTGCTAGTCCGGCATAGGTGCCTACCCAGGTCCGTCCACTGCGATCTTGGGCGATCGCGCCAACCGTTGCATTGGGCAAACCGATACGCGCCAGAATTTGTCCTGTATTCGGATTAATCCTGGCAAGTCCCTGCCAGGAACCAACCCAGAGAGATCCCTGACCGTCAGGCTGCAGTACACCCACTCGATAATCTGCTTCAACCGTTTGGTCTTCAACCCGCTGGCGCTGATCGGGCAGCGGTATTGTCCTGAATGGTGAAGCATTCGGTGAATCCATCGGAGCAGGCTGTGTTTGAGGGGTCGCCTGAGCCAGACTGCGATCGCGTTTCACTCGGTGAAGGACTGGCAGCCGCACCGCTGCCCTGTCCAACTGTTCCCTGTAACCCCAAT
>JAAUSG010000042.1 GCA_012034055.1 Leptolyngbyaceae cyanobacterium RU_5_1
TTAGAGGATGTTTGAAAAGGTATGGTCTGTGATGTTAAGCACTGAGTGATCCCCCCTAGCCCCCCTTAATAAGGGGGGAAATCGGCTCAAAGTCCCCCTTATTAAGGGGGGATTTAGGGGGATCTGCACGCTTTGCTACCAACAGTAGGACTTTTAAAACATCCTCTGAGACACGCCCGATCGCGGACTTATATTCGTTCAATCTACCCGATGCGATTCCTTGCTTTTCCTTGCCACTGAGAGCGGGCGATCGCGAACCTGTGATTGATTTACACGCCCTGTTGAACGATGTCTACGATCGCTCAGGCTACGACTACTTCACCGATTATCACCTCGATCCAATCCCCCTTTTATCTGAAGCAGACGCAATCTAGCTCGACACTCTGCTCCACGAAAAAAGCTTACGTTAGATTCACAGTCACTCAATCAAACATGACTATGGAAAAGATTCCAGCGTTTGACGCAATAGATTGGCCAACTGTTCGGCGCTATCCGGAACCGCGAGGCTGGCTGCCTGTTGTGCCATAGTTTCTAGCTGTGCAGAACCGGAAGCCTGATCTCCCAATCGCTTCAGAACTTCGGCTGTGAGCACGTCAGCGGTCAATGCTGACTGGCGAAACATCAAGGCGGCTCCGGCTTTCACGAACACATCAGCGTTGTAGGCTTGATGGTCTTCTGCGGCAAAGGGGTAGGGGATCAGAATTGAGGGGGTATGAGTCATTGCTAACTCTGTCAGCGTCCCGGCTCCCGAACGACTGATTACCAGATTGGCACGTCGAAACAGCCCTGCCATATTCGTGTAAAAGGGCAGCGGGACGTAGTGGGGATGCTGGAGACTTTTGGCATCTGGGTCATTGTCTCCGGTTTGATGGACAATCCAGATTCCCGCGTCTAGCCAGGCAGGCGCACAATCCCGCACCAGTTTGTTGACGGCAACCGCTCCCTGGCTACCGCCCACGATCGCCAGCAGGGGAACATCTGCCGGAATCGGCAAATCGGATAGTTCCGGGGGTGGGTCTTGCAAAAACTGGGCGCGGACTGGAGTGCCAACGCAAATCGTCTTTCTGGCGCGGGGCAAGTGGTGAGCCGCAACCTCAAAGCCTAGTGCCACACTGTCACACCAGGGGCTGAGAAACCGCGTCACTTTCCCCGGTAAGGCATTCGATTCATGCAAGATCACAGGCAAGCCCAGGGAACGAGCCGCCACCACAGCCGGAGCCGCAATGTACCCACCCGTCGTCAAGACGCCCTGAAACTGCCCTTGCTGCAGTAACTGACGCACTTGCCAGATCGATCGCAGAAATTTGAACAGCACCTTGACGACACTCAAATCGCGTTTTTGCACCCCTTCGACATCAACCGTGTGCAGAGAATAACGCGAGGGAACAAGCTGCGTCTCCAGACGATCGCGCACTCCCAACCACTCAATTGAGTAATCGGGAAGCTGCCCGGCAACGGCGATCGCGGGGAACAAATGCCCCCCAGTCCCGCTGGCCGCAATCAATAGTCGCTTGGTTGAGATACTCACTGTGGTGACAGCATCCAATTTCGCAGGCACACTAGAGCTAGATACCCTATCAGTTCGTTCGCTCGAAGTCCAGTAAAGTATTTTGATGATTAACTTAAGATAATAAATCGCGTCCCTTTTGCGGACTCTCAGTAGTCTAGTCCTTGAACGCTGTCACGAGTAAACTCTATGAACCCGTTTCGCCATCGCTCCATGTTTTTCTCTGCTAACACTGCCAATCTGTCAACCTTCACCCCAAAAACGCTGAACGCAAACGATGGCAAGGGTGGTTATTTGCCGTGAGTTTAGTGGCATCCTTAATGAGTGGCTTCTCGTGTGCTGAGGCCCAAGCCGAAAAACCTGCGGCAACGGCTCCTGCTCAATTAACAAAGTTCTTAAATCAGGTGGATGCCGCTGCAAACAGCCGCAATGCCAAGAGTGTAGCGGAATTCTACGTCCCCAACTTCAGTAGCTCTGATGGGTTGAACCGCCAAACTCTCCAGGACGCGCTCACCTCCCTCTGGACGCGCTACCCCAACCTCAACTACCGCACTGAGCTGAAGTCCTGGAAACCGGATGGCAATGGATTTCTGGCTGAAACGATCACCTATGTTACGGGAACTCAGAAACAGGGCGATCGCGAGTTCAAACTTGACGCCACCCTCGAAGCCCGTCAACGGATTGAGAATCAGAAGATTGTGCGCCAGGAAATCTTAAACGAACGCAGCCAGATTACCAGTGGCAGCAACCCACCCGCCATTAAAGTTACCCTGCCGGAGCAGGTCAGAGCTGGTCAGGAGTTCAGTTTTGATGCGATCGTCCAGGAACCGTTGGGCGATGATTTGCTGATGGGTACCGCCCTGGAAGAACCTGTCAAGACCGATGGCTACCTCAATGTCACCACAGCCAATTTAGAGCCATTGCCTTCAGGTGGCGTTTTCAAGGTCGGCAAGGCTCCCCTCAACTCTGAGCATCACTGGCTTTCTGCTGTGGTTGTGCGTCACGATGGCATCACGATGATCACCCAGCGGTTGCGGATTGTCGGACGAAAATAGGGCGATCGGTGTGAGACCGAGACTGAGAGCAGCGGCGATCGCCGCCACAGGTTTAGCTTATTGCCAATTTCCAATCAAAACATACGGAGCCCAGTAATACGGGTGTTGATAGTCGGAGCTTTGAGAATTCTTGAAGAGGGAGAGTTGGGCCAGGCGCAGGGCTTCGGCTTTGGTGGTCTGAGGTTGGTTGAGTCCGCGATAAAGCTGACCCATTAGTGCGGCTGATGAGACATCGTTGACCTGCCACAGGGTTGCGATCGTACTGCGTGCTCCGGCTCGAACGGCCATCCCTGCCAACCCTAATGCGGCTCGGTTGTCTCCTGCTGCCGTTTCACAAGCACTGAGTACGAGTAATTCGAGTGGATCTTTTGGGTTGAGCTGAAGCTGGAGCAGATTTCTGAGTTGGTCGATATTGAGTTGACTATTCCAGGTCAGGATGAAGGTATTTTCGAGCTGAGAGCTGAACTGACCGTGCGTTGCAAAGTGCACGATTGGAACGGGGAGGGTGCGAAAGTCAGTTTGAAGACTTTGATCGGTGAATTGCTGATCGAGTAGAACGCGACTGTTGGGTACTTGAGATTGAACTTGCTGGAGTTCTGTGACCACATTGGGGAGGGCGGGAAAACCAGAACGAGCCTCGGTGAGTCCAGCAACGAGTGCGCTTAAGCGCTTTTTGGGCAGGGGTTGAGATCCCAGCAATTGCAATCCGGGTGTGAGCGCGATGCTGTACTGCTCAACCAGGTACTGATTCTGCGTGCGATCGTGGAGAGCGGCCATTGGAATGTTGCGCAGAACTCCATCCAATACAAAGACCAGGGTTTTGACGTGTCGCTTTTTCAGCTCTGCCGTTACGGGTCGGATCAGCCAGTCATAAAGTTGTTGTGCGGGGGGGAGAAACTCAGATTCGGGAATATTGCTTTGGTTGAGGGAGCGCTGTAGTTTATTAGCGATCGCTTCAATCTGCTCATTTGTTACCGTTGCCGGGGTGGCATAGTAGGTGAGGGATTGCCCAGGCAGGCTGACGATCACAGCGAGCTGGTTGGGCAGGATGATGGGATAAAACACAGCAGAGGATGGATCAACCTGGTCAATTTGCTCCGGTTTAGACGTGAGGCAATCTTCCCGGAAAAAGTTCACCAGTTCGGTGAGCTGGAGCGATTCGATGACGTTACGGGCCGCTTTCAAGTTCTCAGGGTTGGGAGTGGTGCCTTGCGGCTCTAGAAGCAGTGCAACCAGTTCACGATGGATGGGTTCGATCGCGTCTCGAAAGGAGAACTGTTCCTCCGGAGTCGTGGTGATCAGCTCCTTACGGACTGATTTGAGGGTGTTGACGGCTTCTTGATAGGCCGCGATCGCGGCTTGTGGCTGGACTTGAACCTGCAGCAACCGCCCGAGCTGCCACTGCCAGAGATAAGCGATATCCGCTGCCTGGACAGACTGAGCCAACCAGAGTGCCCGTTGAGTCACGGTTTGGGCATCCTGCCATTGTCCAGCGTGTTCGTACAATCGCCCTAAACTACCCAGTGCGTAGGACTGAGCGCGTGGATTGTGGAGTTCCTTGGACTGCTGAGCGGCGGTTGAGAGGAGGTGGGCGATCGCGAGAGCGGATGATTTTTCTGTCCGCCGCCCTCCGTTCTCCGCCTTCCATTTCATCAAACTCTGTGCCAGGTTGATTCTGGCATAGATGGCATTATGACTGGCTGGCAGTTGGCTAAGGTGTTGCTGAAGTTGTGGCAGCAGCGCTACAAGCTTGGTGTCTTGTTGAGTGTCTACGAGCAGGCTGAATTGATTGAGTTGTGCCTGGGTGCGAGTATTCGTGGCGGTGGCTGTGGAGATAGCAGACTGGTAAAGGGTGAGGGCGTTGTTCATTTGTTGATCAAAGGCCAACGCGATCGCGGTGCCTTGAAAGCGTCGTCCTGCTTTGCTCTGCTTGATCAGTTCCACGGCTACAGGCAGTGTCATGTTGTTACGGCCTAGATAGGCGAGAGCCTGGGCACGCAGGGTGTTTCCTAGTTTGAACTGGGCGGCGGCGATGATTTCTGGGAGTCGCCGTTGTTCAGCGATTTTCAAGCTGTGCCGCAGGATGGTTTGCGATGGCTCCAGATTGCCGGTAACGCGCAGCGCTTCTCCCAGGCTTTGCAGCGCGATCGCGGTGGTGGAGGTGGTGGGCAGCGTTGTCAACTTGGTTTTCAAGCGCTCTGGTGTGGCGATCGCGGACGATTCCAGTCCTAACGTGTCGTTGAGGAGCGCGATCGCGCGTCGATACAGTCCCATCGTCTGCAGTGCCTGGGCCTGATTAATCCGACTCTCCAGGGTTCGGTCGCGATCGTCCAACTGCTGATAAATGGCTGTAACCTTCTCCCAGGTGGCAAGTGCCTGGTCTGCTTGTCCGTGAGCAAGCTGCAGATTACCCTGAATATCCAAGGCCTGAGCAAATGCAGATACCCGATCAGCGGAACTCGCCATTCCCGATTTCACCTGCAGCTGCGAGAGGCTCTCACGAATCGCCTGAGCGGCCTCAGTCCACTTCCCCAATTGCTGATAGGACAGGGAAAGATTGCTGAGGCTGAGTGCCTGTTGCAGTGTGTTTCCCTGAGTCTGATAGGCTTGAGCCGCCTGGCGGAATGCCTCGGCTGCCTCGCTGAACTGTCCAGCGTCGTAGCGCGATCGCCCCTGCTGCTCTAAACGCTGTGCCTCAGTCAGGCTATTTTGGGCAACGATGCCTGCCGCTGGAACGGTTGCCCTCACTGATGTGATCACTGAGGGCACCAACCCACAGGCAGCGACGGTAAACAGAAACAGAATCATTAGGGATAGTATTTGTCTATTCATGGCTCAGACGCCGTGCTGCAAGCCGCATCGGTGAGCGCGGCTTTACCCCCAGTCTAAGCGCATTTCATGCCGAACGTGTTTGGGCACGCGATGGTTGCGCTCCTACACCAATGAACGTTAGTAGTAGGCTTTGCCGCCGCCCCATTTCTCACCCACAACTTTTGGTTGTAGCAGAATGTATCCGGCGATCGCGCTCAAATCATCCTCCGTTAGATTGCGCATTTTGGGAAAGATCTCGCTACTGCGAGTACTGGGATGGAGTTCAGCAATTTGCTGTACCCCATCCTGGGTGGTGGGATTTTTCATATAATCCACCAGCGCCTCCAGGTTGTCTCGTTTAGGACTGGCCAGGGTCAAGGTGTCGAGTTCTAAACCTACATTTGGATCCGTTTTGGTAATTCCTGCCACATGACACTGGCTGCAGGCAAAGTTAAATAACTCTTTCCCCTGTTGAACCTGCTTTAGACTGAGCAGGGTGGTCTCGCCAGACGCATTCAGGGGCACCGTGCGGGTGGCTGGGTCGAGTTCAGCCGCGATCGCGGTGCCAACAAACAATTGCATGCTGAACAACAAAGCGAACATTAAACGCCACAGATACCGTTTCATGGTGATGCTCTCAAAGTGGGTATTTAGATGGTGGGTGTTCGACTACAGGACATCACCGACGGTCTGCCGGATAGGTTATGGCTCCATAGATGATAAACGCGATACAACCCGCTGCAAACACCAGCAATCCTAAGAACACGCCCAACCCAGTTGAGGCAAATTGCCCCTCTCCATAGTGTCGAGCTTCAGCAAACGGGACATAGTTATTCAACACGGACCAATCTACTGCAACTCCTTCTAACTGAATCGACGCATTGTAAATCTGCAAAATGATCAGTAAGAACAGAAAAAACAACACCATTAAAAGCCCCATCCAGGGGGCTGTTCCCCAGCCACGCACAACCTTTCCAGCATCAGAATTCAATTGCCTGAGAATGTACTGAATCGGCGCAGTTTTTTTGGATACAAAATTTGGTTCTTGCATAGAAGGTTCCGCCAAATCAACAGATATAAAAAGTAGAGGGTGGAGGGTAGAATTCTGTAGGATGTGTTAGGCGGTAGCCGTAACGCATCTATCCCTTGACAACGATGCGTTACGCTGCGCTAACACATCCTACGCAAGAATTCGAATTCTGCATTGAATCCCCCTACCCCCTTATTAAGGGGGGAACTCCTACCCAGTCGTGGTTTGAAAGCCCCCCTGATCAAGGGGGTTGGGGGGATCTCTAGATTATGTTTCCAGACTTTCCCGCAAGGGCATTGGATCCGCAACCAGGGTGGCTTGCGGGGCAGGCTGGAATGCAGGTTGCTTGCGGGAGGTTCTGTCGCCCACTTTTTGGTAGATCCACTCGACCTGCTCCTGATCCAAGTCTGGATCAATGCCCGCAAACACATCCCGGAAGAGGGCACGAGTGCCATGCCAGAGATGCCCGAAAAACCACACTAGTGCAAAGCAGCAATGGAAATAGGCAAACCAACCTCGGTTACTGGTGCGGAACACTCCATCCGAATTGTGGATGGTGCGATCGAAGTCAAAGGGTTCACCCAGTTGAGCCTGACGCGCAAATTTCTTGACATCTTTTGGCTGTGTAAAGGTTTGACCATCCAGCTGACCGCCGTAAAAGCGAACGCTGACGCCCTTTTGCTCAATACTATACTTGGCTTCTGAGCGCTGGAATGGAATATCGGCGCGAACGATGCCGTCTTTATCCGTTAAGACGACCGGGAAATTTTCAAAGAATGCAGGCATCCGGCGCACCGTAAGGTCTCGCCCTTCAGAATCCTCGAACACGGGATGACCTAGCCAATCTTGGGCAACTCCATCGCCATCGACCATCCGACCGACCCGGAACAGCCCACCTTTGGCCGGATTGTTGCCGATGTAGTCGTAGAATGCCAGCTTCTCTGGGACGGCTGACCAGGCTTCTGAAAGGCTTTGACCATCTGCTAGATTGGCTTGCACCCGGCGATCGATCTCTTGTTGGAAGTAGCTCGTGTCCCACTGATAGCGAGTCGGTCCCCACAATTCGATCGGAGTGGTGGCTGTGCCGTACCACATGGTGCCAGACGCCACAAACCCAGCAAAAAAGAAAGTCGCCAGAGCACTGGCCAGCACGGTTTCGATATTCCCCATGCGCAGGTTTTTATAGAGATTTTCAGAGGGGCGAACCGAGATATGGAACAGTCCGCCGACAATGCCGACAATTCCGGCTGCAATATGGTGCGCCACGACTCCGCCTGGATTATGGGGATTGAATCCATCGGGTCCCCAGACTGGGGCAACCGGTTGCATGTGACCGGTGAGGCCGTAGGGATCGGAGACCCACATGCCTGGCCCAAAGACGCCCGTCAGGTGGAAGGCCCCAAACCCAAAGCAGACTAAACCCGCCAGCAATAAATGAATGCCGAAGACCTTGGGTAAATCGATCACTGGCTCGTTGGTTTTGGGGTCGTAGAACGTCGAGAGATTCCAGTAATTCCAGTGCCAGACGGCTGCCAAAAATTCAAGACCAGAAAACAGGATGTGGGCGATCGCGACGGTTTCAAAGGTCCAGAAACCCGGGTCAGCAACCGTTTCGCCCGTAATGCTCCAGCCCTGCCAGGAGTTGACGACTCCCAGACGAGCCACGAAGGGCATTAAAAAACAGCCCTGCCGCCAGAGGGGATTCAGGACTGGATTGCTGGGATCATAGAGTGCCAGCTCGTACAACAGCATGGAACCAGCAAACCCGGCGCACAGGGCATTGTGCATCAGATGGACAGCCAGCAACCGTCCGGGGTCATTAATCACCGATGTATGAACACGATACCAGGGGAGTCCCATTGAGTGATACTCCTTTACTAAAAAGTTATGAGTTATGGCTAGGACTTACGCGAATTGACGAGAGTTGGGAAATTGGCAATTGGTGATTGACGCGATGTGCAACTTTCAAGAAATCCTTGTGGGGTGGACATCTTGTACGCCCAATTTGAGCAGGCAAGATGCCCGTTCCACGAGAAATTCAGTACTTTTGATGATTAAGTCGCACATTGCGTAATTGGTGATTGGTGATTGGCTGAACGGTGATTATCCACTACCTACTCCACCACCCACTACCCGTTACCTGTGTAAGCTCTAATAGCTTGAGAGAAGTAGGGAAGATGAATGATGAGTAAGGGAGCCTCTTCATCATTCATCCAGAACCGCTGCTAGACACGGAACTGCTTTAATCAATGTCGGGCATGGAGAGGACAGGTTCGTTGTCGCGATCGATGCCTCGTACAAAGCCAGCCGCTGCGGCTCTAGCCCGTCCGGCATGCCACAGGTGACCCACCAGGAAGAAGAAGGCCAGGATAAAGTGGGACGATGCCAACCAGCTTCGCGGGGACAGGAAGTTGAAGGAATTCGGCTCAGTGGCGACGCCGCCCACGGAGTTCAGGGAACCCAGGGGAGCGTGGGTCATATATTCAGCTGCTCGACGAATTTGCCAGGGCTGCACATCGTGCCGCAGTTTGTCCAATTCCAACCCGTTGGGACCGCGCAGAGGCTCTAGCCAGGGGCCGCTGAAATCCCAAAAGCGCATGGTTTCACCGCCGAAGATGATTTCACCGGTGGGCGATCGCATCAGGTATTTGCCTAAGCCGGTTGGCCCCTGTGCCGAGACGACATTGGCTCCCAAATTTTGATCTCGCACCAGGAAGGTAAGCGCCTGGGCCTGGGAGGCTTCTGCTGAGGTCGGTCCATAGAATTCACTGGGATAGGCGGTGGTGTTAAACCAGATGAAGGCCGTGGCAATTAACGCCTGTCCACAGATATTGCCCAGGCTCTGGGCAGATACGCCTCGCCCGTCCAGGTAAAGACCTTGTGCGTCCACTTAAACGGCGTCGTGAAAATATGCCAGATGCCGCCCAGGAGCAGGATGGTTCCGACGTAAATATGACCACCGACGAGGTCTTCCAGGTTGTTGACGCCAATGATCCAGCCCCCTTGACCGTAGGGCGATCGCACCAGGTAGCCAAAGATAGCCAGGGGATTGAGGGTTGGATGAGTGACCAGGCGCACATCTCCGCCGCCCGGTGCCCAGGTGTCATACAGCCCACCCCAGAACATGGCTTTACCGACGAGCAGGAACGCTGCCACCCCCAACGAGATCAGGTTGAAACCCAGGATGGTCGTGATTTTGTCCTTATCGGACCATTCAAAGTCAAAGAAGCCTGCCAGCTTTTCCGGGGCCCGCAGCGAATGATAGATGCCACCAAAGCCGAGGACAGCGGAGCCAATCAGGTGAATGACTGCGATCGCAAAGAACGGGAAAATGTCGGTAACTACACCTCCGGCACCCACCCCAAAGCCCAACGTGGCAACGTGCGGCATCAGGAGCAAGCCCTGCTCATACATCGGCTTTTCAGGAATGTAGTGCGAGACTTCAAACAAGAGCATTGCGCCTGCCCAGAAGGCCATCAGTCCAGCGTGAGCCACATGGGCACCCAGGAACCGACCCGAAAGATTTATAAACCGGGCATTTCCAGCCCACCAGGCGTATCCAGTTGACGCTTCATCTCGCCCATCCCGGTTGGTCGTAATCCCACGACCCGGGGTTGGCGTGATGGTAACAGAGCGATCAAAGGGCGTTTCCACGGGGCAGTACCTCCTCAGGGAATACAAAGTGTTCGTGGGGCTGGTCTACCGGTGCCATCCAGGCACGCAGCCCTTCATTCAGCAGAATGTTTTTGGTATAAAAGGTCTCAAACTCCGGGTCTTCGGCGGCTCGCAGCTCCTGGGAGACAAAGTCGTATGCCCGCAGGTTGAACGCCAGACCGATCATGCCGATCGAACTCATCCACAAGCCCGCCACCGGCACAAACAGCATGAAGAAGTGCAGCCAGCGCTTATTTGAGAAGGCAACACCGAAGATCTGAGACCAGAAGCGGTTGGCCGTCACCATCGAGTACGTTTCTTCTGCCTGGGTCGTCGTAAAACCCTGGAAGGTGTTGTAGCCGCGTGTATCTTCAAACAGCGTGTTCTCCACCGTTGCGCCATGAATCGCACACAACAGCGCACCGCCCAGGACACCCGTCACCCCCATCATGTGAAAGGGATTCAAGGTGAAGTTGTGGAAGCCTTGCACAAATAGGATGAAGCGGAAGACCGCCGCCACCCCGAAACCAGGTGCAAAAAACCAGCTCGACTGACCCAGGGGATAGATCAGGAAGGTTGCCACAAAGACCGAGATTGGGGCAGAAAACGCGATCGCGTTGTAGGGACGCAGGCCCACCAGTCGGGCAACTTCAATCTGGCGCAGACAGAATCCCACCAGGGCAAAGGCCCCATGAAACGCCACAAACGTCCACAATCCCCCCAGTTGACACCAGCGGGTAAAGTCCCCCTGGGCTTCGGGTCCCCACAACAACAACAGCGAATGTTGAAAGCTATTTGGAGGGGTTGAAACCGCCGCTGTCAGGAAGTTACAACCCTCCAGATAGGACGAGACGAGCTGATGGCTGTACCAGGAACTCACAAACGTGGTGCCCGTAAACCAGCCCCCCAAGGCCAGATAGGCACAGGGAAGCAGCAACAGCCCCGACCAGCCAATAAACACAAAGCGATCGCGCTTCAGCCAATCATCGAGAGTAAACAAGATATCGCCCCATTGTCGGCGACGTTCAATCGCAATGCTCATTTTATAGATGACCTCCTACGAAAACGTCTGAATAATGTGGTCAAAATAGGGAGTCACTTGGGCGGCATCGGCTTCACCCAATAGGACGATCGCCTCTTCTTTGATCGCCTGCATGGCCTGAGCCCAATTCGCAATGGGGATGCCCAGCGATCGATACATTTCTTTCATGCCGATCGTGCCGATTTCTTCCAGCGGTTGTTGATTGCCTGCCAGAACGCAGTAGGCAACCAGCCGGATATACCAACCCTGATCGCGCTGACAGGAGGTCGTCTTTCTCAGGTTGCCGCTGTTGCTAGGCGTCACGGGACACCGCTGCCAGAACCGCTGACTGCCGCGATCGACCAGATATTTTTCGTTGCTTGCCAGTGTTGTGGCAATGCGGATGCGCTCCTCACCCGATCGACAGAAATTCTGGATCATCCGAATCTCGCCAGCGTTGGGATAGCGCAACTCTTCATCAGCCGTCTGAATCACCTGTTTAACGAGGCTCATGGACTTACTCTCCCGTAATAAATCTGGATACCGCCAAACCAGCTGATATGGAGCCGCTGGCTCCCAGTTCGAGTCGGATCTCGTTTGCGGATCTGGCGCTGGATAGCACGATCAGGAATCACTTGTTTCAGGAATGGCATTGTGTGTAGGGTTCCTTACTCAACAAAGGGTTGAAATCTCGTACTGTTTGGACAAGGATTTGAAGACTCTGCATCGTTCGCGAAGCGTGCGCTCTGCGCTCTCCCCCCACTTTCAAACCAAAGCTAGGTACGAGTTCCCCCCTTAATAAGGGGGGAAAGGGGGGGGTTCTGAATTAACAGCACCAACCGAGACGTATTGGCTCACAGTTGTCTGGGGTCGATCGGATAGGGAATCGGTCGGGTGGCTAGTTCAGCAGAACCAGAAGCCGATAAGGCTGGCTCAGTCCCATGACTCCCCTGCGAGTCTGGTGCCGATTCTTCAGAAGAGCGGGATTCCGGTTCCATGCCCTGAGTCAATTGAGCCACTACCTGAGAAGCTGGAGGGGGCAATAGCCGCTCTACAGGTTGCTTGAACCGTCGCTGGTTGGCAACCTGCATCATCCAGGCCCAGGCTTGGCCACCTTCGGACACCTGGATGGCAGGCGCGGTGGATGGAATCAGGTCGGCAGGTCTGCGGGTTGAGCCTGCAAAGCCGTTTTGCCAGGATTCTCCGGTGCCATTGTGCGATCGCAGCGCTAACCCACGCGGCGTCACATAGCGTTCGTAGGGAACCGTGTCTTCACCAAACACAGCACTGTACTCGGAACTGTCAATCAGCGCATCAATCAGTGCGTAGAAGCCCTGTTTGGCACACAGGTCGTAATAGCGACCCATTTCCTCACGCCCATAGGTCGGACGCCCCAACAGCCGCCGATGGATATACTCGATCGCCTTCGTGATGTAGAGCGGTTCCCAATACAGCTTGCGGAATAGACGAGACTTGCCAAGCAGGCGGATGAATTCCCGCATCGTAATCTCGCTACTTTTCAGCTTCACTTCCGCCGCCGTTAAGCGTTGCCCGGCATACACTTCCCGTCCAAACACCTGACGATAGGCCCCCAGAATCACGGCTTCCGGAGAATTTCGTTGCAGGCTGATGCTGGATCCCTGAGCATGAGTGCCGTTGCCGTTCACGGTGGAACTTAACTTCAGCGATCGCGTCCCCAGCGAACCGGGCACCCGACCCAAGCCGTGGGAACTGCCATTGCCATTGCCGTTTCCATTGCCAGAACTAATCAGAATCCGGCGATGATCCTTGCCAAAAAAGGCGGGCTGATCGGGGTGGCTGCTTTCGCGTGGGAAGATCGCACCAAACTGAATTTCCAGCGGATCATTCCCCACGCCGTAGGGATGTTGATTGGGCAAGGGCTGCTGGTAGTTACCAAACAAGGTAATAAACTGGGGAACTTTCTGCACCGGGGCACTGAAGTTGAACAAGTCAAACTGGACACCCCAGTTGCGGCACTCCTGAGCCTCCTGACCCAACCCGCGCAAATAGGGCACGGTTTCGTCGCCAAAGTACTCACCGTATTCCACAGAATCGACCAGGGCATCCACCAGCGCGGACAATCCACCCTTAGTGATTACCTCGAAGTAGTCCTGGAACTCTTCAATGGAATACAAACCACGCCCCAGGAAGTGGCGCACCGCCAGTTCCACGACCCGGCTGATCGTAAACGGCTCATAGAATTCTTTGCGATACACGCGAGATTTGCCCAGTTGGCGAATAAACTCTTTCACCGAAATCTCGTGACTTTTGACTTTCGATTCCAGGTCAGTCAGCTGTAGTCCATAAGCACGGGTAATATCCCGTTCAAACACCTGACGATAGGCGGCTTTGATGCTTTCCTGCTGCTCTGTCGGAGCCATGCCCGGCTTGATCACAAATTTAGGGCGCGAGTTAGCTGACAGGGCATAACAATCGGGCAGGTAGAGTCCCTGCTGATCCTTGGAAACCCCCTGCCGCAGCCTCACGGTCGGGCTTTCGACCTGGTATTCGGTAATCAAGACATCAAAGTGCTGTTTGATGATTTCCTGCGCCTCTGGATCTCGCTCAAAGTAGCTCAAACTTTTCCACTTCAAGGTCTGGATCGCGACCACGGTGGCTGCCGTCACATCTTCAGGAATAACGCCGCGCAATCCCCGCACATTAACGGTCAGAATGCTGGAATCCCCGGCCGCGATCGCGTAGATCACATAGCGCAAAAACCAGCCAATATCCCGCATGGACTTGCGCATGTTGCGCGATCCATAGGTGAGGATGTTGATGCGGTGAAACTTCTCCGGAACCGGGTCAAGATCTTTAGCCGCCACAAATTGCAGCCACTCGAGCCAGTTATTTCTAGGATCCACCAGGACGGATCCAGTACCCGGTTCCACATACTTGAATTTCTGGGGTAGTTGGGTCGTGCTAACCGAAGCCGCTACTCTCTTTTGCCACGACCAGGTGTTGTATCCTGGCAAATTAACACGATTTGGAGGACGCTCCACGTAAGACATCGGCGAACCCCAGACAAAAATTCGGTTGGCGGCAGTAGAGACAATCTCGTCCGCATTCCGGCTCAACGTTTCAACAATATTCAACAACCTCGCGCCAGAGCGGAAAAAGTTGGCTAACTCATTTAACTCACTCTTCTTTAACCAACGATCCTGCTGCTCTGCCTGCGAAATCGCCGTGGTCATTATGGTGTGATAGCGCTGCGGATAAGCCACTGGGCTACCGCTACTGGTATGAACGCTCATGAATTCCAATCACTCCCTTGCGGAATAGTTTGAATAGGTTTGGGGGTTGAGGGTTGCTGTAGCGAACAGCAGATTTTGTAGCGAATACAGCACAGGATTAACCAGTCAGTCTCATCGAAAACAGATCCGCTGTATTTGTTTCCCATCGGTTGCCACTATTCGTGACTGCCATCTGCTTTTGAGTTGTGCTGAGAATGTGTTGCATTCCCTGACACAGCAAATCTTGTATCTTTAACCGCTCTTCCAACGAAACTGGCAACGATACAGACATAGCAGATGATTGGCTATCTTCATCGATCGCGACATAACAACTGCGAATCCGACTCAGAACGTAAGCAACCAATTCCTGATGCAGTTCGGACATCAAAAATGTTTGTTGATAAAAGGGATTTGAGAACTCGTCCAAGACACTTTCCAGCTCTTCTACAACCACTGGCATCGTTAAATTAACAATTACCTTAGCCATTGCAACGTCCTGATTCACTCCGGTAGCCAATCCATCTGGGCAATCTCCCCAGCACCACAGATAAAAACCGTATTGACTACGGAGCTAATCCACGAATGATGCAATCAAAGTATGGAGAAACTTCGAGCGCGTCATCGAGAGATAACAAGTCCAAAGCAACTTCTTTCAGGCAATGCATACATTCCACCAGGTTCCGCAACGGAATTCCGAGCGAGACATACATTTCCTTTGCGCCTTTAGTGCCAACGGTTTCAATCGGTTCTGTATCTCCCACGATCAGGGCATAGGTCACCAGACGAATGTACCAGCTCTGGTCACGCATGCAGGACGCCCGATACGTCGGATTACCACTATTACTGGGGGTCACTGGACACCGTTCCCAGAAGCGTTGCGTGCCTTTATTGACAATATCCTGCTCGTTGGTAGACAGAACCCTGGCAATCCGGAGGCGTTGCTGTCCATCACTTCAAAAAAGCCCGAACTAGACGTTCAACTCTCCCATATTGAGATAACGCCCTTCGCGGTCGGCGATCGCGATCAATTGAGTGATCATGCTCATGGCTATAACGTATGTAACGGTTTTAAGAGGGTGGGAAAACAAAAATGGTAACGGGTGATAGGAGTGCTAATGGAAATACCAATGACCAATGACCAATAACCACCAATCACCCATTACCCGTCAGCCAGGGTTTAACTCAAACCAGCGGCAATGTGGTCGAAGTAAACACCCAATTCTTTCCCAGCATCAGCACCCAGCAAATCCGTTGTCACATCTTTCATGGCCTGCACGGATCGAATGGTGGCGCTAATTGGAACGCCGAGGGAGTTGTAGGTTTCCCTGAGTCCATTCAGAATGCGCTCATCCAGAATCGAGGGGTCACCAGCCAACAGAGCATAGGTGGCGTAGCGCAAGAAGTAGTCCAGGTCGCGGATACAAGCCGCATAGCGACGGCAGGTATACATATTGCCACCGGGAGCCGTGATGTCGGTGTACATCAGCGATCGCGCAACGGACTGGGTGACGATCGTGCTGGCATTGGCACTAATGGTGGTTGCAGCTCGTGCTCGTAACTCACCACTCTGGAAATAGCTTTTCAGCTTCGCTATCCCTGTGTTGTCGAGGTACTTACCCTGCACATCAGAAGAATTAATCAAGGTCGTAATCGCGTCTTGCATCGTGATAGATCTCCTTAAAAGATTGCTGAAAATGATCTGAATTGAATGGTGTGAAAAGGTTAGGTAACAGTCAGTTAGTGTCTGAATTTCCTAACCCCTAGCCCCTAATTCCTAACCCCTCTAAGAGGATGTTTGAAAAGGTATGATCTGTGATGTTAAGCCCTCAGCGATCCCCCCTAGCCCCCCTTAATAAGAGGGGAAATTGGGTCAACGTCCCCCTCATTAAGGGGGCTTAAAGCCCTTCGGGCATACAAGAAAAGGGGGATCTTTCACGTTTTGCTACAAACAGTAGGACTTTTAAAACATCCTCTAAGAGAGCGATCGAATGATGTAGTCAAAATAAGGTGCAACCTCAACAGCATCGTCTGGGCTGAGCATAGACACTACCTCATCCTTGACGCAGCGCATACATTCAACGATGTTTCTCAGCGGAATTTCTAAGGAGTTGTACATCTCCTTAATCCCGACTGTGCCAATCTCTTCCAACGGCTTCTCACTGCCCGCCAGAATCGAATAAGCAACCAGACGAACATACCACCCCGCATCTCGCTGACACGAGGCTGTTTTCCGGGGATTGCCACTGTTACTGGGTGTCACTGGAACGCGCTCCCAAAACTTAGCAAAGGCATTCTGTATAATCCGCTGCTCGTTTTCTGCCAGAGTAGTGGCAATCCGAATTCGCTGCTCTCCAGTTTTTAAGAAGTCTTGAAAAATGCGTAACTCTTTCGGGGCAGGATACCGGGCTTCACTATCAGCATTGAGAATCAATTCCGTAACAAGGCTCATCAGTTTCCTCCTGGATCTTTTTTGTTATTGTTCATTACAAACTTCAGCCCGTTCCAACACAAATGAACGGTTTTAAGCAAGCTTCAAGACACTCTAATCTTTAAGAAAATCTTTGAAAAATCAAATATTTGCTGAAGGCTATAGCCCTTCACAATTAATCTGAAAAGCCGAGACTCTCAACCTGATTGCCATTCTGTATCCCACAGGAAGCAAGCTATAGAATGACAACAATGTGATTTTTCAAACATTACTTAAATCGATCAGGTCTGACAGCAATCTTGTAGGGTCAAAGTGTCACTCTTATTGGAGTAGCACTTCTTTAATATCATTCAAGCCGATGAGTAAGAAGAATAAGCAAAAAAGATAAGGAACCTATAAAGAATGAGAGTGGCTTTACAAAAATACATTCTTAATTGAGTTGCTACAACGAAATCACTCACATAGTTTAAAGAGTCTTTGCAAACTATCAATAAATAAAGGGACATGGCATTGCCATGCCCCTACGAGGGCGTCTATTTTTAATGGTGATTTCTATATCCCGAGTAAATGGACAAAAATATGTTAGATACGATGGTCATTGGTCATTGGCTTCGCTGTGAGCGTCAACCGCATGGTCACTTGTTCTTTGCGAATGACCAATGACCAATGACCAATGACCCTCCCAGCATATTTTTTAATTGTGGCAAGCTACTTAAACATCAGTTTCGCTCAATTCTCGGATCATGTAATCGAACGGTTCATCAACTAAGCCTGTATTTTCGAGACCTGCCCCAGCCATTTTTTCCTTAATCCTATTTTTCATCAGCTGAATACTGAGGGCTGTGGGCCCTAAAGGAATTCCTAGCGAGTTGAAGGTGTCGCGCAGGCCTGCCAGGAGTCGCTCATCCAGCACACTGTTATCTCCAGTCAGCAGGGCATAGCTGCCATAGCGCAAAAAGTAGTCCATATCTCGCAGGTACATGGCATGGCGGCGTGTGGTGTAGGCATTGCCGCCCGGTTGAATCAAATAGGGCAATTCTTCAAACAGTTGTCTGGCGGCTTCCCGGACAATCTCAACCGCATTGGCGTTGATCATCGCAACCGCTTGAATCCGTGCCTGACCTGTATTCAGGTATTCCGTCACTGCTGCGATCGCAGAATTATCCAGAAACCGAGCCGTCAGGTCATAGCGTTCAACAACACTTGCTAACTTATCGCGCATGAATTCTTCTCCTATCTTCTTGGATGGTTTAGGAAGAGGCGCTCTCCAAATTAGAGAACGCCCCAAATAAACACAAGCGGTCACATTTAACCAGCGATCGTAGGAGCACGGAGTGCTACTGGCGATGCCTCACCACCCGCTAAATCAAGCGGAAAATTGTGTGCATTGCGCTCATGCATGACTTCAAATCCCAAATTTGCCCGGTTTAACACATCAGCCCAGGAGTTAAGCACTCTGCCCTGACTGTCGAGGATAGACTGATTAAAGTTAAACCCATTCAGGTTAAACCCCATCATGCAGATGCCCAAAGCCGTACACCAGATGCAAACGACCGGAAATGCAGCCAGGAAGAAGTGCAGCCATCGACTGTTATTAAAGCTGGCGTACTGAAAGATCAATCGCCCAAAATAACCATGTGCCGCCACAATGTTGTAGGTCTCTCCTTCCTGCCCAAACTTGTAGCCATAGTTCGCAGACTCGTTCTCGGTGGTCTCCCGAATCAGGCTAGAGGTAACTAAACTACCGTGCATTGCACAGAACAGTGACCCCCCAAATACCCCAACTACACCCAACATGTGGAACGGATGCATCAGAATATTGTGTTCTGCCTGAAACACGAACATGAAGTTGAAGGTGCCGCTAATCCCCATCGGCAAACCATCCGAGAAACTGCCTTGCCCAATTGGATAAATCCAGAACACCGATGCCGTTGACATTAAGGGTGCGCTGTAAGCAACACAAATCCAGGGACGCATTCCCAATCGGTAACTCAATTCCCACTGCCGACCCATATAACAGGCCAGGGCAGGAATGTAGTGAGCACCAATCATCTGATAGGGGCCCCCGTTATAGAGCCATTCGTCGATGCTTGCCGCTTCCCAAATCGGGTAGAAGTGCAAGCCGATCGCATTGGAAGACGGAACAACCGCCCCTGTAATCAGGTTGTTGCCATAGAGTAGAGACCCCGCCACCGGTTCACGGATGCCATCAATATCGACTGGCGGAGCCGCAATGAAGGCAGTCACGAAAACACAGATAGACACTCCCAGCAGTGGGATCATCAGGACACCAAACCAACCGATGTAAAGCCGATTTTCAATGCTAGTGACCCAATTGCAAAAGCGCTCCCATTGGGTAGCGGCCCTGGGTCGTTGAAGGATTGTAGTCATAGAGTTTGACCAGGATTGAATAATTGCAATGAATGAGACTGAGATGATACAACCAGGTTCATTTGAACCGGATGAGAAGCAGAATAGGCAAAAAATATAAGGAACCTGTAAAGGATAGAATTGGCTTTAAGAACTGTTACATACTGGCTATCAATGGCCAACCATACCCGCCATGCTGCGCAGCAATCGCGATCGCTCTAAGTGGTTCAAGATCCGAGGCACCAGGTCGGAAGCGGTCGTGGCTTTACTCACACAGTCATCCGCACCAGCGCTGAGTGCCTGGTGTAACACGTTGGCATCGGTGTAGGCGGTAAAAAACAACACAGGCAGCCTCATCCATTGAGGGGCAGTTCGCACCACCTGACAGAGTTCAATGCCGTTCAAGTGAGGCATATTGACATCCAGAACCAGAAGATCGGGTGAAAATTCCTCCAGCATGCGCCAAAACTGGAGCGGCTCTGCCAACGTGGCTAGTTGCAGTCCCCACGGTTCTAGCAAGGCTCGGATTCCAGCTAGAATTTGCGGGTCATCGTCAACGACCATCACCCTTGCAGCCGTGGTTCGAACTTGCGATTGAATGCGGACGACGGCTTCCAACACTCGTTCGGGTAGCGACGTGGGTGCCGTGTCTGGTTCTGTTTGAGAATCCGCCAACGATTTCAGACGATTTTTCTCTAAAACGACATGGGCACCCAATCTCGCTACTTTGACTCGTGCCATTAAACTATCCTGATCGGTGAGAAATAGGACTAGAGCAGGCGGCGTCTGACTGGTCAGCTCTCTTAAAAGCATCAAATCCTCTTCACTGGTCAAGGAGTGGTTGAGCAATAGCACCTCTGTTGAACGGAGATTTGGCTTGGAGTAGGACATGTCAGCCTGCTTGTCTACCCGGATAGCATGGGCAGAAAGAGCTTCTCTGGCAGCCAACACACTCGAAACCCGATCAATGGAAATTCCCCAGTCTCCAGCCAGTTCAAGGATACGCTCTGCCAGTTCTGGATCATCATCCACAACCAGCAATAGGGGTAACGCATAGCCGTGCGCAGGTGAGGTTTGGTGTAAGGAATTGCTCAAGGCAAAGACCAACTCCGAGAGATGCATTGCTTTGGGGTGATCGAGTGCAATCCGCGATCGCAGAATCTGCTCAATTTCCCCTGCCAGCCGGGAACCCTCTGCAAATCCAAAAATACCCAAAGCTCCCGCAAGTTGATGGGCAGTCTGGCAAGCGTGTTGTCGGCGCTCCTCGGTCAGTGTGCCTTCTAACAACGCGGCACAGGCTTGTTCCAGGATTAAGCCGCGATCGCGGCTTAATCCCTGATGCTTTTCCCACACATCCGCCAATCCTGCCCGGGTTCGTTGATGCAATAGGCTTTTGCTTACCCAGGACGGCAGTGGCAGGGACTCTGAGGGCGGGGAAGTGCTTTTCTTGAGACGATAGCCCTGCCCATAAACCGTTTGAATAAAATCAGCCGGAGCACCACTCTGTTTCAGTTTCTGTCGTAATTCTTTGATGTGAACCGTAACGGTCTCTTCTCCAGGAGGTTCCTCGCACGACCAGAGGTGAGCCAGAATCGCGCTGCGGCTAAAGACGCGCTGATGGTTACGCAGGAAAAACTCGAGTAACCGATACTCTTTTGGAGTTAAATAGACAGGACAGTTGTTGTAGGTGACTTCACAGGTGCCGGGGTCAAGTCGCAGGTTCAACCATTCCAGAACCATCGGCCGTGGAGAACTCTTACGGCGTAGGAGAACTCGAATTCGGGCTAATAGCTCCTGCGGTTCAAACGGTTTCACCACATAATCATCTGCCCCAGCATCTA
The DNA here is from genome assembly GCA_012034055.1 of Leptolyngbyaceae cyanobacterium RU_5_1. Taxonomy (GTDB): domain Bacteria; phylum Cyanobacteriota; class Cyanobacteriia; order Leptolyngbyales; family Leptolyngbyaceae; genus JAAUSG01. The sequence continues at coordinate 20,972 of JAAUSG010000042.1, forward strand.
ATCCCATGACGCGATCATTGCTAGAGCTTTGTGCCGTTAACAGCAACACAGGAGTGTGACAGTCCTTAGCCCGCAGGCGATGGCAAAACCGAATCCCATCCAGTCTGGGTAGCAAAATATCTAGCAAAATCAAGTCGTAGGTAAAGGCTTCTACGAACTCCCAACCCACTTGACCGTCAGTTGCCACATCAACGACATAGTGTTGTTCAGTGAGAATCTTTTCCAGTGCTCTGGCAGTTAATTTGTCATCCTCAACCAGTAGGACTCTCATGGAATTTATCTCGCTTACGTAAATACTAGAATTTGGAGGAGGTACGATTGCTCAGGGGTAAAGACCCCTGTCTCCTTCAGGTCTGGTAACTGTTACCAGATAACGTTAGGTTGACTTCAAAGCGATCGCAGCAGCAGAAACTTTGGTGCTATTAGGATAACGAAACGTCCACCATTGACTGCTGTTATCCCTTGGCTACAAAAGAGAAGAGGTTCAATGGAGTTGCTTGAATGATCATTATTAAGGCATGTACCCTTAAATAGTCATACAACTACATCAAAGTTAACCTTCTATTGATTTTATTTAATCAAAAAACTCGATAGGGCTTACGTAGATAAACCACGTTCAGCTCGGAATCTGTAGCTTTCCCGTCAGAAAAACTCCAGGTCTGGACGTGAACAAGGTTTAATTAGGAAACTAATGCCTATCCAAGCTTGTAGAAGCCGAAGACAGCAAAAACGAGAAGTGTATCGATTATGTTAAGCAGAATACATTGACAACGTGGGTAAGAAAGAAAATGTAACAGTCTGCTCGAAGTCTGATCAGTAATGGTTAATCCTACCAATCAATATGAAGGCGCAGAGATACGGCAGCACTCAGATTCTGTAATTTTGTGGGTACTCGTGCTGGCAGGCTCACTGCTCATTCATCTATTCGTCATCCTGGCGATGCATTTGTTTCTACGGCAGGTAACCTCTGTGCAGATAGAACCTGCGCCCATTTCAGTTGAGTTCTTTAACGCTGACACTGGACTATTCTCTACTCCGCCCAGTCCGTCTGTCGGAACTGCCTTACCCCAAGCGGCTTCTGCTCAACCCTCTTCTAGCTCACCCTCTTCTAGCTCACATACTCAACCCTCCCCAGAGCTTTCCCCACCTCAAGACCCGTTCTTATTTGGGTCAGGCAACAATGGTTCTCAAACGCTTGAGCGATCGCCGACCTCAAAATCCCCTGCTACCCCAAAAACCACCCACAGTGCAGCCACGCCAGCAACCCCCTCTCCTGCCAAACCGGAATTCTCCTCAACCCACTCACCCCCTCCTAACGAACTCACTCCACTGCCGACCTCTGCTCCCCCCGATACCTCGTCAACGGATCCAGTACAATCAGGCATACCTTTGCCTGGATTGCCATCTGTCCCCAATCCCTCCGACAATCCAGGATTAAATAACCAGACTACAGACCCTCTGATCAAGCCGTTTTCAATGGGTCAGAATGCAATTCCAGCCAGCTTCTCAGCTCAAATCAAACGAATTGCAGCAATTAATACACCAGATGCACCGGATTACCCTGCCACCATTCAGGGAGAACGCTCCAAGACTTTTTCCTCAACTGCCTCCGGCTGCCTATTAATCCCTGCCGCAGTCCGCAGCTTTGGGCAATCCGTAGTTCTAAGAGTCCCGGTAGATGAGAACGGAAATATTGATGAACGCCAATCTGTTATCCAACAATCCAGTGGAAACAATCCCTACGACCAACTGGCTATTTGCAGCCTCAAACACTGGAGTTTTGAGCCTGCCTATACTCTGGAAAACGGCAGCAAATTTGATAAACCCAGTAATTTAGAGGTTGAGGTTGTCATCACTCAACGATAAAGTGTGCTAGGGTAATGAGTGCTTAGTAGCTTACTGATCAGCGATCGCACCTGCGCGGGCATAGTTTAGTGGTAAAACCATAGCCTTCCAAGCTATTGATGCGAGTTCGATTCTCGCTGCCCGCTTCAAACCTTAAAACCCTTGAGAGCTAAGACTCTCAAGGGTTTTGCTATTGGTAGAACCATATCTGCGCACAAGTACTAATGCACTAAAACATTGATAATTTTGGGTATCTTTCGACCTCTTTGGCTGTAATTTGGCTGTAAAGAACAAGCGTACTGAAGGAGGTTCCCTATGCTGTCTACTGACTTTTCGGATAGGCTCGAAGTGTTGGGCAGTAGTGATTAGAGTGAGGCGGGGGTCAGGAAGCATGGAGATGAGGAGATGAGGGGATGGGGGGACGCGGAGAGTGGGCATTGCCCACACTACCAATCACTTTCATAACTTACATCAGTGGCTATCTGCGATCGCCAACGGCAGCATCACTTTAACAGTCGTTCCAGCCGCAGCCGATGACTCGATCCGTAACTCGCCCTGATGGGCTTCAACAATTCGCTTCACAATTGCAAGACCCAACCCATTTCCACTCGATTTCGTGGTAAAAAACGGTTTAGTTAACTTCAGCAAAACCGTTGCGGGAATTGGGGCACCCCCATTGTGAATCTGGATACAAACCTGATGACTGTCGATGTTCTGCAGGCTGACGGTAACCCCATTTCCCTCCTCTACCGCTTCACAGGCATTGGTCACCAAATTAATTACCACCTGCTTCAACTTATCGCGATCGCCCGAAATCGTGACTGGCTCAGACGTTCCAGCAAAATTCAGGTGTTTTCCGGAAGCCGCAGGCATGGCTTGCAGTGTGTTTAACGTATCTGCAATAAAGCCACTCAACTCCAGTTCTGAGCGTTGCAGCAGTTGCGGGCGGGCATAGAGAAGAATTTGATTCAGTAGGCGTTGTAAGCGATCGGACTCATCCAACGCCAGCGCCAGATACTCCTGAAACCGCTCTGAAAGCTGCAGTCGCTTGAAGGCAGTTAACCCCATTGAAATCGTCGTCAACGGATTTCGCACCTCGTGGACAATCATCGCGGCTAATTCGCCAATTTCTGCCAATCGCTCTAATGCTTTCTCAGCTTGCTTTAGCGCCGTAATATCGGTGGTTACGGACAACAAACAGGGGCGATCGTCGAGCTGAATAATCTCGGCTGAGTAGAGTCCGGGAAACAGTTCCCCAGACTTGCGGCGGAACCAGAACTCAACTTGAGCAATGGAACCCTGGTCTTGCAGTAGGTGCTTGATCGTGTCGCGGTCTTCTGGTCTGGCCCAAACGCCCAATTCAAGGGCACTCTGTCCAATCATCTCTTCCCGCCGATAGCCTAACATCTGCAAACAGCTATCATTCACTTCAATACAGCGACCATCGTCGAGAGTGCTGATCGTCATCGCATCCGGAGAGGAGCGAAAGGCAGTCGAAAACTTTTCTTCTGACATGCGCAGTGCTTCCTCTGCTCGTTTGCGCTCCATTTCAGTTGCCGCCCGAGCCGCAAAAATTTCCAACACGGACTGATCCCGGAGCTTATTTGGCATTGGTTGATCATCCAGCACGGCTAAATGCCCCAGGATCTGCCCCGCTGAATTCAATAAGGCAATTCCCAGGTAGCTCTCTGCCTGCCAATCCTCCAAAATTCCATCGTCAGGGAAGAGGGATTGCACATCTCGTGCATAGAACTGACAACCTTTACCGTTGATCACCTGTTCACAGGGAGTGCCCACCAGGTCATACTCAAAGTTGTCCCCAAACTCATCGCCCTGCCAAAAGGCAACGGTGCGGACGCGCATCAGTGAGGCATCTACACAGCCGCTGATCAGGGCATAGCGGACATTTAAGGCTTCAGCCAGGGAGCGCACCAGCGATCGAAAGAAATCCGCTCCAGTCACAACCGCGGTCCCTTCCACAATCAGCCGCAACACCTGCTCCGATCGCTGACGTTCCAGGATTTCAGCGTGCAGGCGATCGTTGGTTTGAGTGAGTTCGTTCGTTCGTTCCTGCACCCGCTGCTCCAATCGGTTATAGAGTTGGGCATTGTCGATCGAAATGGCGGCTTGGGTGGAGAGAAATTGCAAAATCTCCAGTCGTTCGGATGTAAACGCACCTGTTGTTAAGTTGTTTTCTAAATACAGAATTCCAGATCGCTTCCCCTGATAGACCAGCGGTGTGCAAAGAATTGATTTGGGTTGTTGGTTCAGGATGTAGGCGTCTTGACTGAAGCGATAATCCTGGGTGGCGTGACTGAGCACCACACTGTCCTGAGTTCGCGCCACGTAGTTGACGATCGCGGTAGGGACAGTCCGAGAAACGTCCTGATCCATTGGAGCAGATTGCAACACAACGGTGCTGGCTGGATCGGCCGTTCCCTCTGCTGCAATCGTGAATTTGCCCTGCGTTTCCAGAATTAGACAGCCTCGTTCCGCACCGGCATTTTCAATTAGAAGCGTCATCAACGTGGTCAACAGTTTTTCCAGGACAATTTCACCAGAGAGGGCCTGGGATGCTCTCATTAACGCGGCTAAATCGAGCACTTCCGATCGCGTGCTGCTGGTTGTTGTGGGCGAAGAAGACGGTTGGCTGTGGGGGATGGTCGAGGGTCTCTCCGGACGGCGATCGCAGACCTGCGGATAGCGCTGTTCCAGGTCCTGCACTTTTGCCGTTGCGCCCCATTTCAAATAGCCGTATCGAGCATCGAGCAGATAGACTTGAGCAATTTTGGTTTTGCCGTTTGCCAGATAGAACCGGGCGGCTAGCTCGTTTGCCAGCGCTTCTTCGTTGAGGTAGGCGTGCTCTTTGGCCAGCTCGATCGCGCGATCGTAGGCATCTGCCGCTTCCGCCTCCTGTCCGAGAATGCGGTGGCGTTCGGCCTCAACCAGGTGGAATTTATGCAAATAATTCATCGGAGCCTGATCGGCCCAGTGTTTCATTTTCTGTTGATTCGCCATCACGGTTTGCAGGATTTGCTCCTGTTCAGCATTGGAGGCTGCCGGAAACCGGGCAATCCTGGCCAGCGAATCGTAGAAATAGAAAATTGGCACCACCAGTAATCCAACGGCACCCTGCGCCAGAAGCTGGGTTAGTGTGACCGCACAATCTGCTGCCTGAGCATGTTGCTGGAACAGATAGCAGAGTATCAGTTTGTTCAGGTACAGGTGAAAAAGGGTGTAGTTATCGTTTGCGGCTTGATGGACAGGGAAGCTTTCCGCTTCGTTATAGCTGTCACCGATTAAGCGGCACGGATCTGCGATCGCCCGATCAGATTGAGCACCGCCTGTCGGTAAATACGAGTCAAATTCAGCGGCAGTGTTTGCTTGAATTGGGCAATGGCTTCCTCATAGCTGGCCATCTCCTGCTCAAGCTGAACCAGTTCTCGCCCGACCAGGTAGGAATGATAGAAGCGGAAGGCGATCGCAAAAGTTGCGTACTCCAAATCTCCCGTTTCCAACCCGCACTGATAGGCTTCTAGGAGTGGATTCAACGTTTCTTTGAGATGTTCTCGCCAGTGCCTCAAATACATATTCACCAGCAAGGCTGTTTTGGGCATAAACTCCTTTGCATTCAACTGCGGCTGCAGGGTTGCCGCCAGTTGAGAAAACTGATAACCGGCATCAATGTTGTCATCCACACCACACAGAATCATGCCATAGTCCGCATATCCAAAGGCAGACCCCGGAGCATTGCCATAATTCACGGAGAGCTGAATCTTCTGAAACACCATTAACTCCCATAGCTGAGGGGCAAGGAAGTAAGTCGGCGTACACACACTCGAAATCACCTGCATGGCCGCCAACCGCTGCGGATCCGCCATTCGAGTCAGGTTAATTAAGTCCTCAATTTCCCTTCCTGCCAGGAGCTGTTTGGTGCGATCCAGTGCTTGGGCAATATCCGCCTGACTGGGCTGTTCTGGAAGTTTGATCTCCAGCAACTCCAGAACCTTGAGGGCAGTTTGAATCGCAGCTAACAATCGGTTTTGAGCAATATCCGCCTGAATTTTGATCCGATAGACGTTGGTTTGCTCCAAAACCGTTCTGGCATGAAGCAGCACCTCCTCGACAAGCTGTTCCATCTGCTCAAAATCACCGGTCAGATAGGCGGCTTCTGCGGCCGATTCAGCCAGTCCTAAGTTAAGTTCGTAGGCTGCCTGCCAACTGTTTTCTGCCAACAGCGATCGCCCAGTAGTGAGATACATCAACGCTGCCTCATAAGCAACTGATGATTTTGCTTTGCGGCCTGCCTGCAAATTGAGCTGGGCCAGTTGGTTCTTCTGCTCTTGATCAACAATCAGCTCTGCGCCCAAATTGAGATGATCAACAATGTTAAACAGCTTATCTTCCAGTGATTCCAAAGATGTAGATTGAAGTAATTGCCGACCAATTGCTAAATGATGGTGTTTTCGATTGGCATCTGAAAGTAAGGAATAGGCGGCTTGTTGAATGCGATCGTGCGAGAACTTGTAAATTAGAGTGCTTGAAAGCACCTGAACTTGAACCTCTGACGCTTGAGTGCCAAGATATTTATAATCATCGCCAATTGGAAGAATTAGTCCTTCCTGCATGGCTACCCAAAGAGTCGCAACCGTTTCTGATGGCGAGTAGTCACTAATGGCAATTAGCGTTTGTAAATCGAATTGATTGCCAATGCAAGCCGCTAAACATAAACTATGGCGATCGCGTGTTGAGAGCTTTTGAATCCGGTTGATCACGAGATCAACGACATTATCCATCAGTTGTGCAGATTGGATTTGTTGCAAGTTCCACTGCCAGGTGCCCTGCTTATTGTCAAAGTGAATCAACGCCTGCTCGTGCAGCGATTTCAAACACTCATTCAGGAAAAAGGGATTGCCATTTGTTTTGTGGATCAGCAGCTCTGCCAGGGGCTGCGATCCCTCAACATTACAGTGAAAGGCGTCTTGAATGATCTGATTGATATCCACCAACGTCAAAGGGGATAACGCAATTTGATGAATCTCTCGTCCTGCCTGACGAATCTCATCCAGCGTATGCATCAAGGGATGAGATCCATCCATCTCGTGATCTCGATAGGCACCGATTAAGAGCAAGTGCTGATTTCCATGTCCGGTGATCAATTGTTGAATCAGACGCAGCGAAGCTCTATCTGCCCACTGTAAATCATCCAGAAAAATGACCAGCGGACGCACACGCTCTGCATCCATGCCAACCGATTTGTCAAGCGATTGAGTAAACACTCGAACAAAGTTTTGAAAAACCAGATTAAATCGATTTTGCGACTCCGCTAGCGGCAACTCAACAACCTCAGCCTGTTCACCCAGAATCAGTTCCAGTTCTGGAATCACATCCGCGATCACCCGCCCATTGTCACCCAGAGCCATGCCCAGCTTTGTTCGCCAACTTGCAATTTGCGCTTCAGATTCAGTCAGCAGTTGTCGAATCAGGGCTTGAAACGCCTGAATTAACGCAAAGTAGGGAACATTGCGCTGCAGTTGATCGAACTTGCCCGCAATGAAATACCCATGCTGACGAGTAATCGGCTGATAGAGTTCTTGCACCAGCGTTGTCTTGCCGATACCAGGAGCACCGGAGACGAGGACAAGCTCGTTGTGAAGGGGTGAGGGGTGAGGGGTGAGGGGTGAGGAGGGTGAGGAGGGTGAGGAGGGTGAGGAGGTGAGGAGGGTGAGGAGGGTGAGGAAGGATAGGGAGGGTGAGGAAGGATAGGAGG
>JAAUSG010000270.1 GCA_012034055.1 Leptolyngbyaceae cyanobacterium RU_5_1
TCCCTGCACCCTCCAACCCCGGACGGTAGTCCGGAACGGTCAATGGGCTTGCACCGCATCCGCGAGTGAGCTGCGTGTGTTTTGATACTTCTGGGTTAGGGTCAGGCTCTCGTCGTCGGGCGTTTCGATGCCCAAAAACACGGCACCAAAATTACACGCCACCATCCGATCCATCAGTTCCTGATCTGCTGCCAGATCGACGGAGGCTTCGGTGGCAAAGGAGAAGGGATAGTGGTGGCTCACCATCCAGGGTTGTAGCGCTTGCAGGAACAATTTGACGTTGCGCTTGTTGCCAATGAAGTTGTCGTCCACCATGAAAATGCTGCGTCGCCAGCCTAGTTCGTAGAGGCGATCGAGTTCGGCGAGAAGCTGATCAGGAGTTTTAGTGCGTGGCTTGCGACCATAGAGCACGATGATGTCACAGAATTCGCACTGAAAGGGACATCCGCGCGAGAACTGTACGGACATTTCGGAATAGGCATCGAATTCCAGCAGGTCAAAACGAGGAATGGGGGTTCCCGTAACATCCGGTTTTTCACCTGTCGCCCGAAAGATACCGGTACGATCGCCCCGCGCGATCGCGTCTACAAACAGCGGCAGCGTAATTTCGCCTTCATCCAGGATCAAATAATCCGCTCCGGCGGCTTTTGCCTCCTCTGGCAAGGCGGTTGGATAGGGCCCACCCACGGCGACCTGCTTATTGCGGCGCTTGGCTTCCTGAATCTGATTCAGCAAATCTTCTTTCTGCACAATCATCGCCGATAGGATAACCACATCTGCCCAAGCCCACTCAGCATCTGTGACGGAGCAGATGTTGCGATCGACGAGTTTAAAGTCCCACTCCTGGGGCAAGATCGCGGCAACCGTGACTAAGCCCAGGGGCGGCAGCATCGCTTTTCGATTCAGTAGGGCGAGCGTTTTTTCAAAGGACCAAAAACTTTTAGGGAAGCGGGGATATAACAGTAGAACGTTCATTCAGAACCAAATAGGGGATATAGAAGCTCCAGTCTATCAAAGACAATCACAACCAACGGTGGGAAACCAAGCTGTGGTAGGGTTTACAGATACCTCGATTATCTTACGCTGGTTATCCTTTACATGACTACGATTTGGGAACTCGATTTTTACTCGCGTCCAATTTTGGATGAAAGCAATAAAAAAATTTGGGAAGTGCTGGTGTGCGAGAGTCCATTGGATGTGAAGACGCCACCGGAGAGTTTGTTCCGCTACGCCGAATACTGTGCTAGCACGGAGGTCAATTCGACTCGGTTAAAGCAGGTTTTGCAAGAGGCACTTAACCGCGCTCCTAAGCCCCCCGACAAGATTCGCTTCTTTCGGCAGGCGATGAATAACATGATCACGAAAGCCTGCACTGATCTGGGTCTTCCGGTTGTGCTGAGTCGGCGAACAGTTGCGCTGAGTGGATGGCTGCAGCAGCGACTTGAGCAGGTCTATCCCAAGCATCCAGGGTTTCAGCCTGGTACGAATCCATCGGTCAGTTTTGCAGCAACGGCACCCCAGCCCTTACCCGATGCACTCATGGGGCAAAAGTGGGCGTTTGTGACATTGGAGGCGGGTGCGCTTGAGGAAATGGGCGAGTGGACGATCGCGTTTGGGGAGGCGTTTCCCTTAAGCCTGGCAGGGTTACAGCCTGCAACCCGTGTTCCGGGTCTGATTATCTTTTCATCGCGGGCAACCCCGTTAGCAGCGTGGATGTCGGGACTGGAGCTGGCGTCAATTCAGGTTGAGGCTGACCCGCCTCGCTTGCTGCTGGAAACGGGTGTCAGCGATCGCTGGATTCTGGCTACTCTGGGCAACTCAAGCTTGCAAGCAGAAGCAACAAATTTTGTAGCCACGAAACAGCAGGCTGAGGGGGTGCATTTTCTAGCTGTGCAATCCGCACCGGACGCAGAGGCGTTTGCTGGATTTTGGTTATTGCAGGAGGTCAAATTAGCGTAAAGTGATTCTAGCTGGCAGCCAATTAGGGGCTAGGGGCTAGGGGTTAGGGGTTCTGAAATCGTTGAAATGTGCTCAGTGCCATACATCTACCTGTAAGCTAGGTACCCTGACTGTTGGCTGACAGTGAATTGCTGATGGCTGATTGCTGAGAGGTTATGGGTTCGGACGATACACAGCAGAACACCCTGGCAGAGCAACTATTAATGCTAGCTGCCAGATCAGGGGCAGAGGCAGCAGAGGTGTTTCAGTCGCGATCGCTGTCTCGTCCCGTGTTTTTTGAGGCAAATCGGTTGAAGCAATTGGAAAGCGCACAAGCAGAGGGGCTAGCCCTGCGGCTCTGGCGGAATGGACAGCCTGGATTGGCCGTGGCGTTTGGTCCAGTCGAGCCGCAGTCCCTGGTGGATCGAGCGCTGGCGTTGAGCGAACTGAATGAACCAGAGACGATTGAGCTGGCCAGTGGTTCAAATATATTTTATCCAGATTTGGGGGAAGCCGTTCCGGTGGAGCAGTTGGTGGAGTGGGGGAAACAGGCGATCGCCCTGGTTCGAGATGCTTACCCCGATGTGCTCTGTGAGGCGGAATGGGAATGTGAAGCCGAAACCACGCGCCTGATCAATTCCCACGGCTTGGACTACGGCTATACCGATACGACATTGGGCTGTTCACTGTCGGCGGAGTGGGTGCGCGGGGATGACTTTTTGAGTGTCTATGATGGACAAACTCAACGGGGTTATCTGGACCCAGAAGCACTCGTTAATCAGATCTTGCAGCGGCTGGATTGGGCTAGAGAAAACACGTCATCCCTGAGTGGACGAATGCCAGTCCTGTTTACCTCCAAAGCTGCCGATATGCTGTGGGGAACGGTACAAGCCGCCTTGAATGGCAAGCAGGTGATCGAAGGCTCCTCTCCCTGGAGCGATCGCCTCAACGAGCCAGTCACCGCCGAAGGCTTGACCCTGTCTCAACATCCCAACGTTGGCCCCTTTAGCTGTCCCTTTGACGATGAGGGCACTCCAACCCGACCGATTACCTTCATCGAAGCGGGTGTCCTAAAACTCTTCTACGCCGATCGCACAACCGGTCACACGCTAGGCAGCGGCACCACAGGCAACGGGTTTCGTCCTGGCTTAGGCAGTTACCCCACCCCTGGCTTGTTCAACCTGATTATTGAACCCGGAACACGATTTCGTCCTACCGATTCCGCACGGGAGTCGCGCAACACATCTACTGGGAAATCCCTCCTGGGTCTGATTGCCAGCCTGGAAGATGGACTGATTGTGGATCAAATGCTGGGGGGAGGCGCTGGAATCTCCGGCGAATTCTCAATTAACGTGGACTTAGGCTATCGCGTCAAAAACGGTCAGGTGCTGGGTCGCGTCAAAGACACGATGGTCTCTGGTAATGTATACGCCGCCTTAAAACAACTCATTGAACTGGGCGGGGATGCTGATTGGAACGGTTCCTGCTACACGCCGTCCTTAATTGTGGGCGGACTGTCGATTACGGGTCGTAGTTGAGATTGGTCATTCGTCATTCCTCATTCGTCATTCGCCATTGGTCATCGTCATTTATCTGGCTCCTTCCCCCACCCCCTCATCCTCCTCATCCTCCCTCCTTGTCCCTCACCTTATACATCCTTCTAACGACAGAGTCTTTCAAGCCTGCTGGATTGTTAATCTTGAGTTGTTCGCTAAAAACGACCTTACACAAGTCCCAAGCTCGTCGGGGACTTTTTTTCTGCTTTAAACCAGATCCCCGACTTCTTAATTTAAGAGAATCCAACAACTACCAGATTTAACGAAGAAGTCGGGGATCTGAATCATTGAGACTGCTTTAATGCTCCTGAGATTTGGCTTTTGGAGCTTCTCGTTGAGCAGAGAAGTGGATCTCGTCAGGGGCGGAGTTTAAGCGCAGGGTGCCATTCAGGGATTCTTGAGCGATCGCACCCCTCATCCTCACTCCATCCTGACAACCTGGGAGATAGCCAATCGTTCCATCTAACGTGAACTGCTGATTTTGCCATTGTCCTGTTAACGAAGGACGCTCTTCAGCAACCCTGATTGTCTCCTCGGCAGCGTCGGCTAGCAGTAAAGAACCCGTCAGGTAAATGCCCGACTGCTGCACAAACAAAACCAGCTTTTTGGACTGCAGGCATCCGGGCAGGGACGAGGTGGCAATTGGATAGCGACCGTCAATTGAACGCTGTGCCCTTAAGTTTGCCTCACCATAGGCAGTGGTGAGACTAAACAGAGCCACAACTGAGCCGATCGCGCCGCCATAAAACATGATGGATCGCGGACTAAAATGACCACTCACAGGCTAACCTCCGGTCTTTCAGACGTTCCACTATTGATGGAGTTATGGGGGTTGTTACTTAAAACTGATGCTAAATGAGACGTGACCCGGCTATAGCGACGGGTGATCAGCAGCGATGAGCAACAACGCACAGCCAGTGCATCTGCATAGTAGCCCAGGGTTTGCCGCTCCAGTCCCCACTCGCGGCTGGCTCCAGCGATCGTCAGGTCTGCCTGCTCAGAGGCTGTCACGACGGCTTCCAGCGGGTTATCGGCTTCGACGTGGGGAATGTGGATGCGATCGCGGATTGACGCTGGCAACCGACCCATGAGTGTTGTCAGTTCGTAGGGCAGATCATGAGTCTGATGTTCCTGACTCACCCGCAGAATCGTCAAGCTGCAGTTCTGGCTATTCACCAACAGTCGCAGCGCAATTTCCAGTCCCAGGTCGTTATGAACATTCGGAACATAGGGAGCCAACAGGTTTTCCAGCTTGCCATGCTGCCGATCCACAAATACGGCGACATCCACATGGGCAATGCTGAGGATTTGTCCAACTCGCCCACCCAGGCGGTTTTTGCTAAAGGCAGGACGGTGCCAGCCCATCAGGATTAAATCCACGCGATCGCCCTCTGCAACTCTCACGGTTTCCTGGGCTACATCACCCGCTGCCCGCACGACGGGACGCATCATGGCGCGGGCAAACGGCAGTTCTAACCGATCAATCAACTCCTGCACCTGCACCTGACGTTCGGCAATCAAGCGCTCGACTTCGCCTGGCGTGCTCTCGTAGGCATAATCTTCTTCAAGCTGAATCAAGCTCAGAGGATATACCGCCGCCGAGATGGGATGGTCTGGCGAGGGCGATTTATCACCTGCTGCGATCGCGATCGCCAGTTGAATCAGCCCTTGTTGAGTATTGGGATTGGCGATCGGCACCAGAATTCGGTAATCCGGTTCAATCTCACTCCCAACCGCCTCAATCATGTCCTCCCGAATTTTTTGCTTGGGATAGATCCACTCCAGCAGCGGCGAGGTCATGAATGTGGTCACCAGCGCCATAATCACCAGCATGGTAAACAGCAGCGGCGAAATCACCCCTAAACTGAGACCGATGTTGAGCACAATCAGCTCCGTCAGTCCGCGCGTGTTCATCAACCAGCCCAGAGCTGCCGCGTCCCGCTTAGGAACTCCAGAGAACCTCGCCGCCACGTAGGTGCCCACATATTTGCCAACGATCGCCACTGCCAGGACTAATCCACACAGCAGCCAGAGTATGGGGCTGTTCAGCAACCCAATTTGAGTTCGTAACCCGCTATAGGCAAAGAAAATCGGCAGCAGGAACGTCAGAACAAAATCTTCTGTCTTCTGAGCCAGCTCCCGCGTTAGCCCCTCATGTTTCGGCATCACCGCGCCTAACAAAAAGGCTCCGAAGATCAGGTGGACGCCAATCATTTCGGTGATCAGGGCAGAAATAACCACGCCCATGTAGATACCCGCCAGCGTGAATTGGTTCAGTCGCCCAGCGCGGTTGTAATAGCTGACCAGATTCTGCAGAAACGCCCGTACCACCGTGATCATGAGCGCGATGTAGACGATCGCTTCCACAATGGTGGGCAACGCTTTCAACATGCTGTTGTATTTCGCAACCGCGATCGCCAGCGCCAACACACACCACGCCGTCACATCATCCACCGCCGCACAGGTGAGAGCCAGCGTCCCCAGCCGAGTTCCCTGCAGGTTGTTTTCCGTAATAATCCTGGCCAGAACCGGAAACGCCGTGATCGACATCGCCGCCCCCAAGAACAGCGCAAACGCCGTAAACGAAACATCACTACTTGATACCAGTGGATACAACAGCAGCGAGAGCAGCGTTCCCAGCGAAAACGGCACCAGAATACTAACGTGGGACGTGAGCACCGCTATATCAATCTGGCTCTTCAGATATTTCGGATCGAGTTCCAACCCAATCAGGAACATGAAAAAAATCAACCCAATTTGAGACAGCACGCCCAGGTGAGGAATCATGGTCGGCGGAAAAAGAGCCGCCGCCACACCGGGCGCAATCAACCCAAACAGAGATGGCCCCAGCATGATCCCGGCGACGATTTCACCAATCACCAGGGGCTGTTTAATCCGGCGGAAGCCCAAACCAACCAACCGGGAAAGCCCAACTACAATCAGAATGTCAATCAGAACCAGGACAACGGTATCGAGTTTCATGCGTTTAAGCGGTAGAGAGTGAAACGCTCAGGAAGATCAAGCAACCAGAAGCAAAAACTTGGAAATTCCGTCAAAGCCTACCAGCTACCGACTGATAGCACAATATAGCGTTCGGTGGGTTGTTTTTCTTAACTCCGCACTCTGCACTTTCTCCACCCGCCAAATTTATCGTGGTCGAGTACTCGCTTCTCTTCCCTCTTCCCCTAGCAACCTGTCGGAGATCCCCCTAAATCCCCCTTAATAAGGGGGACTTCCGGAGAGTTCCCCCTTATTAAGGCTACCGTGTACACAGATCTTGGCTAAACCCAAAGACTGCGCCGGGGGACTTCCCCCCGGTCCCCCGCTGCGTGGGGTCCTAACTCCCCCACACCCCCCGCAAGGGATTGGTTTTGATAGCGGAAGACTTTGGTATAACAACCTAGCCTGTGGTATCGAGGTCTTCTGCATTTCACCGTCAATCCCTTCTGGAGGGGGTACTGCTGCGCAGAAGCAAGCTACGGGGGACGCAGCCGTCCCCTGAATCCGAGCCCTTGGGGGCTGCCCCCAAGGGTCGGATTCAGTGAGACTTGTGTGT
>JAAUSG010000271.1 GCA_012034055.1 Leptolyngbyaceae cyanobacterium RU_5_1
CTAATTGCTTTGCACCGCAATCATTCTGATTCTAAACCTCGCCGCAATAGATCCTTGAAAACTCAATCTAGCTCAGGCTTTCCAGCTCATCTTGCACTTTTTTGTCCGTATGTCGGCTCAACCCCTACTCCGATTGTTTGATAAGTTCTACCGCGTTCCCCAAGCAGACCGTTGGCGACGAGGAGGAACAGGTTTAGGCTTGTCATTGATTAAGCAAATGGTAGAGCGGCTCCAAGGAACGATTGGAGTCACGAGTGATGCTGGATGGACAACGTTTACAGTTTGTTTTCCAAGTCGAGGCATTCAGTAGCCAGGTAGCTGTCGCTTAACATGCTTGTTGTCAGATCCAGGCGATCGCTTCAGCGCTTTCATAATGATCAGAAAGTGATGAGATGTAGCCTTCCTACTTCACGTCCGAATCCTGCAAGATTTCTTCCAGCAGTTGGATCACATCCGGCAACTTCTTAGCCAGGTCACGTTCTTTAGACGTGGTTGGGTTAAGCGTTTGACATTGTTTCAACTTACGCAGCGACTGTTTGTAAATCTGTGCAGGAGAAACCTCGCTAGAAACCCCGCCACCTGGCGGGGTTTTCTCATCTTCCGCTAAGTACCGTTCCACCGTTCGTAGTGAGGTGCCAAAAATCACCATCAGCGCCGGTTTAAGGCGTTTTTCTCCTTTCTTAGGTCTACCGCTGCTGTCTCGGTATCCTGCACTGCGCAGCTTCTCCGCGATCGCCAACACTTCCGCCTTCGTATAGTTCTTACGTTGATCATTTTCGGTTGTTTCAACCGCTAACGCTAAATCAGGGTGTTCTTCTGAATCAAACGGCATCACCCGCACCGGCACGGCACCTTTGGGAAACTGGTGCTCAAAAATCTCCGGCTTCTGATCGCGCAGTTTTGCAATGGCCGCTCGACGATGCCCACCTGCAAGCAGCCGATTTTGGGTATCGACTACGATCGGTTCAATTAATCCCAACGTCGCGATCGACTCCATTAACTTATCGACGTGGGTCGTGTTGAGTGGACGAGTATCCCCTTCCAGGCGATCGTGAATCGCATTCAACGGCAAGGTGAAATCTCGAACGTCGATAGACTCTGCTGCATCACCTCGTTGTGCTTGCACAGCTTGAATAATCTTACTTAGATCGGCCATCCCAAATTTCCTTTCCTACAGCGGCGTAATCTGCCCAGGCTTGCTGGGAACGGGCATCCTTCACCTGATACACAGGCACTCCTTCCAACGCACTTTTTTGAAAGGCTGCTAGACGACTAACGTTGGTTTTGAATAGGGGTAGCCCCACTTCCGTCAAAGCATTTCTCGCTTTTTCGGCTTCTTTAGAGGGAGCCGGAGGGCAAACGGTCAACAGAATTTTGTAGCGACCTTTGGGCAAACTGGTCAGGACGTTGACTGTCTTTACCATCGCCACAATGCTAAACGCGTCGGTCATCGTAGGAATCACCAGCAGATCGGACGATCGCGCCAGAGCCGTTAAGTCTGCGTCAGACGGACGGGCTGGGGTATCAATCACCGTATGCTTTACTTCACCCATCTGATCCAGGTCTGTCTCATCAATCACCTGAAAAGGAGCCTTGCCCCGTTGTGCCCAATCGAGGGCAGAACGGTTCAGGTCGCCATCAATCAAAACAGTTTTGCCTTTTTTAGCAAAGAAGGCAGCGAGATGAATCGCCGTGGTTGATTTACCGACTCCACCCTTGAAGCTGGCAACAGTAATAATCATGGTGCGGGTGAAATGATGGAATCATCGCTATTGTATGGTTGATTCATCCGATTTGTTCGACTAAATTCAAAAATTCGCCTCTGAATTGAAGTGGTAAGAGAAACCCCGCCACGTGGCGGGGTTTCTCCATGATCAACTCTCCCCGCTTATGAATCAGGCTGATCCGCGTCCTTTGGTGCTCTGGGTGGTAAAAGTCGTGCTCGTGCTTGTTGAATTGCAGAGTGTAGCTTTCGCTGTAAGACTTCCCTCGGCGGCAATACGGTTAGATACTCTGCTACATGAATCCCAGAGCGATCGAGTTCCAATAGCTCAATCTGTTCCTGCTTCTTACCAGCGCACAAAATAATTCCGAGTGGGGTTTCCTCTCCCGGCTGGCGATCGTAGCGATTCAGCCAGCGTAAATACAGCTCCATCTGCCCCTTGTACTCTGCCTTAAACTCTCCCAGCTTCAGATCCACTGCAATTAACCGGTGCAACTTGCGATGGTAAAATACCAGGTCGATGTAAAAATCATCATTATCAATCTGGATGCGTTTCTGACGGGCGAGAAAGGCAAATCCATCGCCTAATTCCAGCAAAAAGGCTTCCATCTCGCGCAGGATCGCATCCTCCAGATCCTTCTCCAAATACCGATCCTGCAGTCCTAAGAAATTCAAAATATAGGGATCTTTCAGCACCAATCCAGGGGATATCCTGCCTTCCTCCCGCAATGCCTGCAGTTCCAAACGAGCCAGTTCATCGGGCTGCCTGGATAACGCCATCCGTTCATATAGCATCGAGTCAATTTTCTGCCGCAGCGTCCGGACACTCCACTGCTCCACCCGACACATCTCTGCATAAAACTCTCGCTGCAAAGGTTTCTCCAATGGCAATAGCTCTTTAAAGTGCGACCAACTCAATACTTGCGATAACGCTACAACGACCGACTCCTCCGGAAAGGCTTGCACAAACTGCACCATGCGGGTCAGCATCGAATAACTAAAGCCATTCCCATAGTCGATGGTCAATTGTTGCGACAGCGTAGCAAGAATCTCTCTACCATACTCAGCCCGTCCACCCTTGAGAATTTCCGTTTGAATCCGCTGTCCAATCCGCCAGTAGAGTAAGGTAAGCGAGGCATTGACCGCGATCGCCACCCCGACACGGGCTGCATTAATCAACTGACGAATATCGTTGACTAATAGATTCGAGCTAGGCAAATCCTGACTCATTACACCGTTGCTCCCAGCATCTTCAGGTGGACCTAACAAGGTAATGATGAGCGGCACTAGCCGACATCATTAACAACTCAAAAATCATTACGATTTGAGCACCACCCATCTTCACACGGTAACGCGATTGCTACGTCGGTGCCATGTCCTATTGAGTGCGATCATCTGCTTGTCTGGGATTGCTACCTTGCTGACCAGCTTTTATCTCCTGCAGCCACTCAGAAATCAGCCGCCGCAGCTTCTGAGACAACGACAGTTCTGCCCAAAGTGGATTACTCGAGTAGGCCGTTTCAATCTCCTCTCGCAGTCCTTCAATATCCACCGTCACCCGATCCGCCACAGTTTTGCTCAACCTTTCATAACTGTCCATAGCTTATCCCCAGACGTGAGCATTAAGTTTACTTGATGCGCCAAGGAATTCTGATTCTAAACATGCAATTGAACGAATACCCAACCGCGATCTCAGACCTGCAAAAAGAGATTCTGCACATTGACCAGAAGTTAAGAGCACAGCGGGAAACGGTTGCTTTCTGTCTTAACTCCATCGATCGCGCGATCGCATTTGACCAGGTACTCAAGAACGACAGCCAACGGAAAGCCAAACGTACTGAGCTGATGGAAACCGATGCAGATTACATCAAGGCTAATGGTGAATTGAAACGGCTGGAAGACCTGAGAGCTGAGCTAGACATCGATTTGCAATTGCTCAGAAACACCTTCAGCCTATTAAAGCTGGAGCGACGGGAGAAGATCGCCCAGATAGAACTTAACGCCGCGATCGCAGCCTAACCATTGCACCTACGCGGGAGTGGTGCCCCGCAATCTGATTTCTTACCCCAGAACAACATCCTTTTTACTGCCGCGAACTTGCGTCAGACCTTGCTACTGATCAAGGACTCGCGCAGCGCGGCAAACTCCTACAAACGAAGCAGGAAGGCTATCTATGACCGAAGAATTTCAACTACTGATGGACATGCTCACCCAGCATGCCGAACTACTCGAACGGATTGCGATCGCAGTTGAGGCGACACAGGACGCGCCGAACTATCAGATAGACCTGAGTGACTTTGCAAGCTTTGACTGGTCTAGTATTGGTGCGATTGTGGAACACAGCGATCGCGATGGAGCTGCGATCGTCCTATGGCGTAGGAATCGGTATCTGAGGCGCAGTGCTGCCAATAAGTTCCAACCTGCAATATGGTTCAGTCGATCTTTGGGGAAGGATGACGAGGGCAATAATCGCTATGAGCGACTGATCACCTTCAAGGAGTTGCCAGAAGCCGAGCCACTTCCAGAAAAAGTAAGGAGACTTGGCTGATGTGCAGCGGCACCTCTTGAATAGAACCTTTAGGGTTGCGATACTCGAAAAAGTAAAGAAAGAATAATTGTGATGCCAGCCTCTACTCATCGCCCAAAGGCAAGTGTTAGGTTGGTGCGATGCATGAGTTTCGATGGATAATCAATGGCTAGAAAGGTCTCCACTGAGCCAGTTAAACGGCTGACAGTGGAATTACCGGAAAGTGAGTACGAAATTTTGGAACAGTATTGCCTGGAGCGTCAGGAGACGAAGCGCCAGGTAATTCGCTCATTTATTCGTCGATTGCGACGTGGAAAAGATGAATAAGGAAATTGCTCAGTTCTCGCTAGAAGACGGCACCAAGTTTCTGGTTGAAGTCGAAAAACCCGAAGGTGTTCCGGTAGAGCGCGTCGCTGTCAATACCGGACAAATGGTACTGCAAGCCAAGCAAACCTTTGAAGAGGCGATCGACGTAGTGAAACCAGTCGCTTCGGCATTGATCACCCGATTAAGGCGAGGGTTGACCACGCCTGCCAGTGAGGTGGAAGTCAAGTTTGGACTGAAGTTGACAGCAGCAACTGGGGCAATCATCGCGTCGGTGGGGGGCGATGTGAATTTTGAAATCACCCTCAAGTGGAAAGAGGAAAAGCCCAGCTAAACCTATGGTATCCAGCAATTATCGACAGGCATTCAAAGCCGCGATCGCCCGCCTCTATCACACCAACGGCACAGTCGTCGGAGCCGGGTTTCTGGTGTGCGATCGCCAGCTCCTCACCTGCGCCCATGTAGTCACCGCAGCTCTGGGGATTTCTACCACAACTCAAGATGCTCCAACCGAGGTGATCGAGCTAGACTTTCCGCTGATTGCACCAGGGCAAAAGGTAAAAGCAAAAGTCGTGTTCTGGCAGCCGGTGAATCCGAATCAGATTGGTGAGGACGTTGCTGGATTGGAGTTAGAAACGGCTCCTGCAGCAGACTGCCAGCCGGTGCGCTTAGTAACAACAGAAGAGTTTTGGAATCACCCATTTCAAATTTTTGGCTTTCCCAGTCAGCGAGATACCGGGATCTGGGCAGCAGGAGTATTGCGCGATCGCTCGCCAACGGGTGGGTGCAGATGGAGGACATTAAGGCGCAGGGGTATGCTGTGCAACCCGGTTTCAGTGGTGCGCCAGTCTGGGATGAGGAACTGCAAGGGGTCGTGGGGATGGCCGTAGCCGCGGAGAAGAAACGCGAGGAGGCGAAAGCAGCGTTTATGATTCCAACGGCTGTTTTATCCGACACCTGTAAGCAATTGGCTCCAGTCACGCAACTCTCAATGGGTTCTGTAACCCAGCTCAGTCGAACCAAGCAGATCAAGGTGGACCTGTTGGAGCGGCGATTGAACAGCTTAGTTGAGGATGCTGAAGCCGCCTATAACCAGTTGAACTTCGCCTTAAGCGAAGTCGATCGCACCCGAATCAAACGACAAATTGCCGCATTAGACCAGGAAATTGATCAGGTTGCTCAAGACATCGATGCGTTAACTCAAGGAGACAAATCATAATTCAATGTTCACAGCTACAGAATCATCTAGGACAAGGATAAAGGTTCTCAAAGAGCGCTTGGTGAGGTTGTCTGAAGAAATTGGAATTGCTAATACTCAATTGATTGGCACCTCTGGTGTTGAGCGATCGCGCCTAGAACGGCAAATCGAAAACCTCGTAGTGGAGATGGAATCTACAGAAACACAACTGAATACATTGGAGGCGTCCAACCCAACCCCCAATCGTCACTACCTGCAACTCAAAGAAGACTTGCCCAAGATTGATTTTGTCAAACAAATGAATCGTGTAGAGAGCATCCTCAAACGATTTAACCCAGACGGGGGAGCGGCTCTATTTTTGATTCAAGATAGCTACTCAATGGCAGGAGCTTACTTAAAAGCTCGGATTCAGGACTGTTTAGGAACCAAAGCAAAGCATTATCCAGTTGTGTTCTCCCTAGATACAGGCGTTGATGAGCGTGCCTTACTCGATCGCTTAGCAGGCTACTTCGATGTTCAGGCGATTTCAGAGCTCAACCAGTACGCCCTGGCAATTGTTAACAAACTGTGTCAGTCACTTCGAGGAGGAACAACCATCTTTGTCGAACTCCAAAAATGGGATGAAGTGCCCGATCAAGACCGAGTATTATCCTGGTTCCTTGAGCACTTTTGGATTCCATTGGGGCAACAACTCAATGCTGTCTCTCAGACATACCGCGGCTTCAAGGTGATTGCTGTGATTGTGTCTGATACAGAATTGTCAGCCGAGTGCCTGGAGTTACCTTGCTACTGTAAATCACGCGAGTTTGATAGCCAGAAGGTTGTGCCGCTTCCCTTAAAAAACTGGGAAGAAGGGGAAATTCAACACTGGCTGGAAATACATCAAGAACTATCCCGTTCTCGCAGCGAGACCCTGGCAAAGAGAATTTATCAGAAATCTAAAAATGGCATCCCTCAACTGGTCATCGGTGCATTAATCCAAGAGTTTACTTGACGTGGTGCAGGAATACCGTCCTATGAGAACCAACACTCAGTATCGATTTCAAGGAGATCCCAGTCTTCGTGACCAGGTCAAAGACTGCCATCCAGATTCTCCTCGAGAGCTAGAGCCTTATATTGCTGAAGACAATCTGATTCAAGCCATCAATCTAGCCCACATTGCGCCCTTTTAACTGGCACAGTCAGGATTAACACCTGCGTCAACACAGCAAGTAGTATTGCCGACAGGGTGAGCCAAAGAACTGAAGAATCTGACGGCGATCGTCAGTCAGATTGAC
>JAAUSG010000043.1 GCA_012034055.1 Leptolyngbyaceae cyanobacterium RU_5_1
CTGGAGGCGATGTACTCCACCACCTCACGCGGCAGGCGCATGTTTTCGTACTCCGCTTTCTTCTGCAGAATTGCCATCCGCGTTTCCAGGTCAGGGGTTTGAATGTCTGCAATCAAACCCATTGAAAAGCGTGAACACAGTCGCTCCTGCAGCCGTGGGATCTGGTTAGGGGGGCGATCAGATGCCAACACCACCTGTTTTCCGGCCTCATGTAACGTATTGAAGGTATGGAAAAACTCTTCCTGGGTATACTCCTTCCCTTCCAGAAACTGGATGTCATCGACCAGCAGCACATCCACCGCTCGATACCGCTCCTGAAAGCTCTGCCTGCTGTCATTACGAATTGCGGAAATCAGGTCATTGGTAAATTGCTCCGTGGATACATAGCAGATGCGTGAATTGGGGCAAATTTCCAGCCGATAATGCCCGATCGCCTGCATCAGGTGCGTTTTTCCCAATCCAACCCCGCCACACAGAAACAGCGGATTAAACTCGCGTCCGGGTGATTCTGCTACAGCCAAAGAAGCGGCGTGGGCCATGCGGTTGTTGGAGCCAACCACTAGGCGAGAGAACACATATTTGGGGTTTAGCGCACTCGATCGCGATTTGTCCATTGGATCGGCAGCCGAGGAGAGAATGGGTGGATCCGCAGGACTCGCTTCCATTGGCAACGCCCAAAAAAAGTCTGGATCGATCGCAACGCCATTATCGTCACAGGCAACCGTCATGTGAATCTCAACTGGGCGACCCAGAATGTCGTGAATCACATCCGTAATTGTGCGCATGTAGTACTTTTGTAACCACTTGCGGGCAAAGGGGTTCAGCGTTTTCAGGACAAGGCGTGTCTCACTCAACTCCACCACCACTGCTGTTTTAATCCAAGCCTCATAGGTCGGGCGACTCAGCACAAGCTGTAAGCGATCGAGCGCCTCAGCCCAAAAATTCTCAACCACCGTCACTTCCACGACTGACCTCTACCTTTTAACCTAACTGTGAAGGAAGCATATCAGACGCTGCTCAGAATCGTCTTGCAGCTTTAAAAAAGAATTTATTGCAGCTCAACATAACAGTAAATTTAGAACTTGACCAGCCAGTTCAACGCTACAGATGGAGTGGTTGCTGAAGGGTTACTCCACATACGGAAATGTCTTGCTGTAAATTTTCCGGTGACGTAGGGGCGGGTTTTGCCGATCGCCTCTGGTTTAAGCGTTCAATCATCTGCTAAACCCACCCCTACAGAGGATTACGGGTTTATTCAATTCGCCTTCACTGAATCATTTTTATCAAGCAGCTTGGAGGTCAGGGTTGGTTCTGGCAAGCTAGCTTCTAATTTCAGGCAATTGCGACCATTCACCTGCAGACTATACTCAACTCGATCCATGAGGCGATTCAGGATTAACCAACCATAGCCGCTTTCCTGCCTGGCTTCTGGGGTGGGTGGCAAATAGGTGTCTATGTCAAACCCTTGACCGTGATCCCAAATTTCCAAAGCAATATCTCGATTCTGGAGTTCTAACCGAATCAGCACTGGCAAATTGGGCTGGTCTTTGTGAGCATGACGAACCACGTTTGAGTAAGCCTCTACCAGAACCAGGCGAAAGCGGTTCGATTGTCTCGGCCAATCAATGTAATCACCGAGTTCGGCTTCCAAACTGCCCAGCAGCCAGTTCTCGACAATGGTCAAAAACTTCAAATCGCTTGGTACGTGAAGCTCAGTTCTCATCGGACTATAAGACCTCCAGAGAGAGTAGCGTTTGGTCGTCTTCCTGAACTTTGTTGTGCGATCGAATTCGGGCCAGCAAACTCCTCAAATTCAAAGATTCTGGGTCTTGAATCAAAAGCTGCCAGAGTCCAGTTTGCTGCAGCATGGCGTTTGAGACAGCTTTCACAGTGCTGCCATTTGTCGGCGTTGCACTGCTAACTGTGGCCTCTGTGATGCCATCACTGGTAATCAGCAATACTTCTCCAGATTTCAAATCAATACTGCCAGCGGCAGCCTTCCAGTTGGGTAGGATGCCCAAGGGGACTCCCCGAACCTTCAGGTAATTGGGTTCTACCGATGTGGGCTGTCCCTGCTGCAACTGGCTAGACACGGTTTGTCTAGACCAGACCAGTGGGTAGATGTGCCCAGCATTGGCATAGACCAATCGTTGAGTGGAGGGGGTGTAGCGCACCAACACCATTGTGATGAAGCAGTTGGTGCTGATCAGATCGTTCAAGAGGCTCCGGTTCAAATTCTGCATCACAATGTTCGGTTCTGGGGGGGATTCTTGGGACAGTTCTCGCCGCAGTACCGAAATTGCACTGGCCATGAACAGGGCTGCCGGAACCCCTTTGCCAGACACATCCCCGACCGCAAGCCAAATGTCACCCTGGGGATGGGCATAGACTTCAAAAAATCGCCACCGACCTCGCGGGCCGGATAGCAGCAGGCTTGCACTTTCATGCCGTCCAGTTCGGGCCAGCTTTGGCGGAGCAGGTTGCCTTGAATCTGGCGGGCAACTTCTAGCTCCGCTCGCATTTGTTCCGCTTGCTTTTGGGTACGCTGATAGAGCTTTGCCTGGGAGATTGCTAAAGACGCCTGTTCAGCCACTCCCCGAATCTGTTCGATGTCTTCTGAAGACCAGGAGGGAGCGTGGTCTGCCCGTTGTAGGGAGAGGACTGCCAGGAAGTCTTGTTGATAGGCTAAGGGGACAAGCAGGTGATGATGTCCAAGGGTAGTATCAGATGCTTGCTCGATCTGAATCTCGCGGGTCGTGAATACGCTTTGGAGCAGGGGGTTGTCTTCGGAAAGGCGGGCAGGAGTATCCCGATCGCCCGGATTGGACTCGTCCGAATTGTAGATTGAGTCTTGATAGAGGAACACGCTAGGAGCGAGGCGATCGCCCTCGATGGGCTGCAAAATGACCTGGCTGGCAGTAAAGGCTTTCCCCAGGGTTGCCGCGATCGTGTGCAGCATACTCTCGTAATCGAGGGACTCATGAATGGCTTTCGTGACTGCGTTAAATAGGGACTCACGCCGGAGGGCGCGGCGCAATTCGTTGGTGCGCTGTTTGACAACCCGGTAGGTCTCGGCTGCCTGCTGCACGACAATCTTGAGTTGGTCTGGACTCCAGGGCTTGGTGATATATTTGAACACCTTTCCCGCATTGATCGCTTCAACTAAGTCTTCAACGTCAGTGTAGCCGGTCAGAACAATCCGAATGGTGTCGGGGAAGCGATTCACAGTTTTGCTGAGAAACTCGGTTCCCAACATTTCGGGCATCCGCTGGTCGGAGATGATGATCGCCATTTCGCCTTGCTGATCCAGAATTGCCAGGGCCTCGATCGCGCTTTTCGCCCGCACCACATCAAAGTCTCGTCGAAAAGTCCGATACAGCAAAGCCAGGTTGTCAGGCTCATCATCAACAACCATCAGCTTGAGCTTGTCATGGGCGTCCTCAGTCATTTGTCTCCACTCCAACGCAACAAACGTCTGCCAGACTGCATCCCCTATGCACCAGTATTACTGGTATTCTCTACCCCAAAGTACCTCAGATGATAGGTAGATGAACAGAGAGGGAGTGAGAAGATGGGGAGGTGGAGAGGTGGGGAGATGGAGAGGTGGGGAGGTGGGGAGCGGGGAGAGGAGTGAATCTGCAATCTAAAATCTAAAATCCCTACTCAATACGTCGATACTGATAAGACTCTGACTGCGCACCCCAGACTTGTTTGCCGTTGGCGTCGAAGCCTCGATCCCAGGTGTTCATACCGGATTTGGAGAGTTCAATTCGGTTGGTAACGCGCACGGCACCGCGAACATTGGTGGGACATCCATTAATCGGGGTGTTGCCGATGTAGCGGTTGCCAGAGCGCTTTAGGAAGACGCTGCAGATGGGACTGCCAAGGTCGTTACGGTTTACAATCCGTTCTGCAGTAGGCTTGTTGCAGAATCCTGCCCAGGGTGCAGGATTGGCGGGTTTGAAGGAGAGCGATCGCACACTTTGACTGGAAGGGTTGGGCGAAATTTCCAAAAACCGCTGGCGATAAGGCTGGGCGAGTTTGTGGGTAAGTGCTTGTTCCTGGTACAAAAAGATGGACGGCTGGTTCGCTGGCGTACCGCTTACCTGAATTCGGCAGGTTGTCATTCTGACGCTGGGGGCTTTGGAATTCGCCATTGCCTGAGCAGAAGTGTCCATTTTGCCTTCTAACAACGAGGACACTTCGTCCGCTTGCTGCGCTAGTGAGAGGGTTGAGGATGTGGGAGTCTGGGCAAGAGAAGGACGGGTTGTTGTTAACCAACTGATGCTGATCAGCACAGCGGCCATACTTCGATGCTTCACCATATGCCTGAAAAGAAACCTGCATTGTATGGGAGACATGGTATCGCGATCGCACAATCAATGCTGATCCCAGTTTTACGGTCAGGACTGATGCAAACCTGGGAGTTGTTAACCAAGCATCAAACATCACTGGAGTTTTGACTAATTCAAAAGATGCGCCATATGTAGTAGCGGAAAATTGCCTTTAGTCAAAACTCCAAAACCATCATGACCCGCATCGTTGCTTAAAACTCCGAGGTTTTGGTCAAAATGCGTAAGTCCTGACGGCTACACATCTTCTGGATTAATCCCTAACTCTTTCAGCTTGGCAGCGAGTTTGTCTGCTCGTTGCTGTTCTTGCTCTAATTGCTGTTGTGCCTGCTGCTTTTGAGCGTCCAGTTCTAGATAAGTAGCAAATTTTTGACCGTCGGGGCGGTAGATTTCGAGCTGTCCGTCCACTACTTCAAAGCGGACGTTCAATCGGGGACTGACCCAACCAATGGGATTTTCGACCACTTCCAGGTAATTGCCAGCGCGAATCCAGCCGCTGAAGTCTCCTTTGTCTGGATCGTAAAGGTAATACTCTTCAACGCCATAGCGTTCGTAAAAGCGAAATTTCTTGGCCATCTCCACCAGTGTGTTGCCAGGTGAGAGGATCTCAAACACAATCTGGGGCGGGATGTTGTCCTCTTTCCACTGTTGATAAGAGCCTCGGTCACCTTTTGGACGACCAAAAACAACCAGTGTGTCAGGAGCCGTTTTGAGGGTGTTGTTGCCTTCAACCGGATACCAGAGCAAATCGCCTGCGATAAAAACATTTGGGTCATCCTTGAACAGCGCTTCACACCCCAACTTGACGTAAACAATCCAGTTGAACTGCTTCGTATTCTCTGCCATCGGTTGTCCGTCGCTGTCGGGGTAGACGATGTCTTGTTTGAGGGCAGGCGATGAGGTCATGGCTATTCATCCCCGTTGATCGGTAGACGTGAGCTGGAGGACTTGATTTAGTTTACCGCTACGGAAACCCTCTAAATCAAGGGTGACGTAGATGAAGCCGAAGGATTGCAGCCTTTCGACGAGCGTGGGGAGGTCTGTTGTCAGGACAAATTCCTTGATTTGTGCGGGTGGCAGTTCAATTCGAGCCGTGTCGCCTTCAGAGCGGACTCTCAAGGTTTTCAGGCCCAGCTTGCGCAGGTAGGCTTCGGCTCTGCCAACCCGTTGCAGTTTGGCGATCGTGATTTCTTCGCCATAGGGAAATCGAGAGCTAAGGCAGGGTTGGGCGGGTTTATCCCAGCAAGAAAGCCCCAGGTGTTTGGCGAGTTCGCGAACCTCCAGCTTGGTGATGCCGAGTTCTGCCAGGGGCGATCGCGCTCCCCGTTCCTTGGCCGCCTGAATCCCCGGTCGGTAATCTGACAAATCATCGGCATTCACGCCATCCACCACATAGGGATAGCCCCGCTCCAGTGCCAGTGGCTTCAGGGTATCGTGCAGTTCGCTTTTACAGAAGTAGCAACGATTGATTGGGTTTGAGGCGTAATTAGGGTTGTCTAACTCGTGGGTATTGACCAGTTCATGGGCAATGCCGATTTCCTGCGCTTGAATGCAAGCGTCCTCCAGATCTTCCGGTAACAGCGACGGAGAAACAGCGGTGATGGCTAAGGCGCGATCGCCCAGCACATCAGAGGCAACCCTGGCAACCAACGTGCTATCAATTCCACCCGAATAAGCAATCAGCGCCCGTTCCATCTCTGCAAACAGCGCTTTTAAGTGTTCAAGTTTTTCATTCAGGTTGGTCATTGGTCATTGGTCATTGGTCATTTCGCCTCAACGCTAACGTATTTCGCAACCATTTGTGCCAATGCATCGAGACCGACTTTGTCATAGTAATCTCGCCCTCTTCCCTAGCCCCTAGCCCCTGCCTAAACCGGATGAAAATAAAACGCCGCACCCAACACGGCATAGGTTGCCAGCAGCAACATTCCCTCCAGCCAGTTGGAGCGGCCGTCCAGGCTAATTAAATTGGCGATGATCACCGCGATCGCCACCGCCACCACCTCAAATAGGCTGAAATTCAAGTCCATTGGCTGTCCAATCACCTGCCCAATGATCACCAAAATCGGTGCAACCAGCAGGGCAACCAGCAAGCTCGACCCCATCGCCACGGATACCGACAGATCCATATTGTTTTTGATCGCCACCCGAACGGCGGTCACGTACTCTGCTGCACCCCCCACTAACGGCAGCAAGATGACTCCAGTAAACAGGGGCGTTAGTCCCAATCCGGCAGTTGCCTCCTCTACCGCACCCACAAAGATTTCGGACATGAAGGCAACCCCAATCGTGGCAACCAACAAGATGCCAATCCAGAACCACAGATTTTGCTTGTGTTCACCAACTTCCTTGTCCTCGGACGCCTCTCCCTCCAGTTCCACGACGCCCACTTCGTATAGGTAGCTGTGAGTTTTCAGGGAAAACAACAGGGTGAAGGCATAAACTGCAATCAGAACGGTTGCGACAAAGATGGACAGTCCATTGATCGCTTTCGGATCAACCACATTAGACGTGGCAGTTACGGTTGCCGGAAGCACGATCGCAATCACGGCCAGGGTCATCGTGGAGCCATTCACCCTCGCCACAACGGGCTGAAACTCCTGCTCCTTGTAACGCAACCCGCCCAAAAACATGGACAATCCCATCACCAGTAGCAGGTTACTGACGATCGTCCCGGTGATGCTGGCTTTGACAATATCTAGCAAGCCCGCTTTCAGGGCGACGAGGGCGATGATCAACTCGGTGGCGTTGCCAAATACAGCGTTCAACAGTCCGCCGATCGACGGTCCCAGGGTGACGGCGATTTCCTCAGTCGCGGTACTGAGCCAGATTGCCAGCGGGACGATCGCGATCGCCGATAGGGCAAACACGGTCAACGCATCCCACTCCAGTTTTTCAGCGGCAATGGCGATCGGGATAAACAACAGTAAACCGAGCGAAATCAGGTTTTTGATTGACATAGTGTTGGATGCGGTGAATGTGACTGTCTGTTGGGATTACCGATCAGGATTTACGCAAATGACCGAAAGATCTTGTGTTAAGGCTGGTAGTCGGTAGTACTCGACCACGATAAGTCTTGTGGGTACGGAAAGTGCTGAGTGCTGAGTCAAGAAGAACGACCCACCAAAGTTAAAGTGGTGAACTAATAGTGGGTAGTTGGCTGAATGTCTAATTGCCCATTACCTGCGTAGGCCCTAAGGATTAAACAGAATCGCTGAGTCTACCTGCTAAACCCCAGTCAATCATAAGCGGGCTTTTTGAATTCTGGGTGCCAGAAATGGGAATTTTTGGGGATTGTAGAGAGGGCATGAATGAGCGATCGCCTCGTTTGAAAGCCTTCAGCAGGATAATAGAGGTATCAGGGTAAAGGCAACAGGTTAGGAGAGGGGTGCCAAAGAAGATTAGGGAATTGAAGAGCATATTGCTGAAAGCAGGATTTATCTGTGAACCTGGGAAAGGCCGTCACGCAAAGTGGTCACATCCGCTGAGTAGCCATTACACCATCATTATTCAATGCTCAGATGATGATCAGTGCTATGTGGTTAGCCTGCCTGAATGGGGAGAATTTTGCCACACGCATGGAAATACTTATGAAGAAGCACTCAAAAATGCCAGGTATTGGAGCTATTGATTCAATCAGCCTTAAAGGATGGAGAACCGCTACCAGAACCGAAGAAATACGGACAAGTGTTGAGATCGGCATCATTGATCTCTTAGCAGAGCAGTTTCTATGACCCTGAAAGAACTTGAGGCACAGCTTCTTTCGCTTAGTCCAACTGAGAAAGCGGAAGCGATTCAACTCCTGGCCCATAGCCTGGACAGTACGTGGCGTGGGATTACCAAGACGCCTGGAGTCTGTGGCGGCGATGCCTGCATTGCCGGAACCCGCATTCCAGTTTGGGTACTGGTACAGGCTCGTAATCTGGGTATCAGTGAATCTCAACTTTTGTATGATTATCCAACACTGTCAGCCACAGATCTGGCAAATGCGTGGGTCTATGCAGATGCCAATTCTGAGGAAATTGAAACCGCTATTCGGCAAAACGAGGAAGCTTAATCTGTGGCTCGTCTTTACGCTGATGAACAGTTTCCTCAACGAATTGTGGAGTTGCTCCGAGAGTTAGAACATGATGTCCTAACTGTTCAAGAGGCAGGGAAGCGAGAACTTCCTGACGAGAGTGTGTTAGATTTTGCTACCAAAGAGAATCGAGCCGTGCTAACACTGAATCGATGGGATTTTATCTGGCTGCACGAGCAGCAGCCTAACCACGCTGGAATCTTGGCATGCAAGGATGACTCAGACAGAGAAAAAATGACGAATAGGATTCACGAGGCAATAGCGTCCAATGAGCCACTCGCAGGCAAGTTAATTCGAGTCAACCGGACTGAATAGTATAACGGCGATCGCACTCTTGACTGGAGCGATCGCCGTTATCCAAATTACTAACTAAATTCCTACAGTTTCACATCTGGTTGTACTGCATCAATAGATGCCCTCTGCGGCTCTGCTGACGGTTGAACACTAACGACAGGTAAATTCAGCATTGGAGTTCTGGCAACTGAGCTATTTGCCAGAGTAAACAACGGATTGGCCAGAATGCCTGCCAGCGACGTAGTCACCAGAGAAAACACGATACCGACTTGCAACGGACGCAATCCCGGCAAATCCCAACGAATATCGGGATAGTTTTGCACCGCTTCCGACATTTCATGCGGTTCTTTCACCACCATCGCCTTGACAACGCGAATGTAGTAGTAAATCGAGATCACACTGGTAACTAAGCCCAGCAATACCAGACCATAGGCACCCGACTGCCAGCCCGCCCAGAACAGGTAAATTTTGCCGAAGAAGCCAACCAAGGGTGGAATTCCGCCCAGTGACAGCAAGCAGATGCTAAGTGTCAGAGTCAGCAGCGGATCCTTCTGATAGAGACCGGAGTACTCACTGATTTGGTCTGTACCGGTTCGCAGGGAAAACAAAATCACACAGGCGAAGGCACCGAGGTTCATGAACAGATACGCCATCAGGTAGAACACCATGCTGGCATAGCCATCCTGCGTGCCAATCACCAAACCAATCATGACAAATCCCGCCTGACCAATGGAAGAGTAGGCCAACATGCGCTTCATGCTGGTTTGCGCCAGCGCCACCACATTGCCCAGGAGCATGCTCAGGATGGCCAGAGCCGTCATCACAAACTGCCACTCATCTGTTAACAGCGGGAAGGCGCTGACCAGCAACCGAATTGCCAGGGCAAAGCCAGCTGCTTTGGACCCAACCGAGAGAAACGCAACGACCGGCGTGGGAGAGCCTTCGTAGACGTCGGGCGTCCACTGGTGGAAGGGCACGGCCGCAATCTTGAAGGCGATGCCCGCAATCACGAAGACGAGGGCAATCACCAGCCCGATCGACTGTCCCAATCCGGCTGCCGAAATGCTGGCGGTAATCTCGCTCAACTGCGTCTCACCCCCCGACAAGCCATACAGGAGGGAACTGCCGTAGAGGAAAATGGCAGAACTGGAAGCGCCAATCAGCAGGTATTTGAGGGCAGCTTCGTTGGATCGGGGATCGCGCTTGGTGTAGCCCGTGAGCAGGTAAGAGGAAATACTCAAGGTTTCCAGGGAGACGAAGATCATCACCAACTCGTCTGCTCCCGAAAGGAACATCCCGCCCAAAGTTGCTGTGAGCAGAATGGTGATAAACTCTGCCAGAGCAGTTCCCGATTGTTCGATATACCGAACAGACATCAGAATCGTGATGGCGGCTGACAGGGCAATGATGCCCCGGAAAACCACGCTGAGTGCATCGCTGTTGAAGCTTCCCAGAAAGGAGATGGGGTTGGTGATATCCCACTGGTAATAGAGGGAGCCAACGGCAATCAGTAACCCAGCAATGGAGAGATAGGGAGTCCAGCGTGAGGACGCAGTTCGCCCAACAATCAAGTCACCAATGACGATGATCAGGAGTGTCGTTGTGACAATCAGTTCGGGAGCGATCGCGCCGGTATTCAACTGGGCAGCGAGACTAGCAAAATCCATGAGGCTTCGTCCGACTAGTTTTTACGAAATCCGATAATATTGATGCAAATTTATGAATTAAACCTTGTCCACGTCCAGACCTGGAGTTTTTCTTGAGGGAAAGCTACAGATTCCGAGCTAGACGCGGTTTCTTCAGCGACTCTATCGTATCTACAGATCTAAGGAAGTTCCAAATCTACGGATCTAAAGCAGCTTCAAAAAGTTGTCCAACCTGGATTCTATCCTGCAACTCTTCAAATCCTAATCACAATTCAGAATTTTTGGCTGGCTCACCTTTTGTTAATCTCTGTAAAGATTGACGGCTCAGACGATTAGGCTTTTGGTCAAGATTGGCTATAAGAAACATAAGCAGGAATCGCACTATTTTTTATTGTTTACAGGGTTAGTGGGCATTGACAGCGCGTTGATTAATGCATACTGATGGAATGTGACCTACTTTGAATGAGTCCATGTCAACTCTTGTCATCGTTGAATCCCCTACTAAAGCTCGCACTATCCGCAACTATCTGCCCAGCGGCTATCGTGTTGAGGCGTCAATGGGACACATCCGTGACCTGCCGCAGTCGGCAAGCGAGATTCCCGCCAGCGTCAAGGGTGAAAAATGGGCCCAGTTGGGAGTGAACATTGAGGCGGATTTTGAACCGCTGTATGTGGTGCCGCAGGACAAGAAAAAGATTGTTAAGGAACTCAAGGAGGCGCTTAAGCAAGCCGATGAGCTAGTCCTGGCAACGGACGAAGACCGCGAAGGTGAAAGTATTAGCTGGCACTTGTTGCAACTGCTACAGCCGAAGGTGCCGACCAAGCGATGGTGTTTCACGAGATTACCCAGGAGGCGATTCAGGAGGCAATTCAGAACTGCCGGACTGTGGATGAGCGGTTAGTGCGTGCCCAGGAAACGCGCCGCATTTTGGATCGGTTGGTGGGCTATACTCTGTCTCCTTTGCTGTGGAAGAAAATTGCCTTTGGACTGTCTGCCGGACGGGTGCAGTCGGTGGCAGTACGGTTACTCGTGAACCGGGAACGGCAGCGACGGGCGTTCCGCAAGGGAGCCTATTGGGATTTGAAGGCGGCATTGGAGGCAGGGAACCGGGGACAAGGGACAGGGGACAGAGAGGATTCCCGAACCTCGTTTGAGGCAAAGCTGGTGACGCTGGGTGGCGTGAAAGTGGCGTCCGGCAGTGATTTTGATGAGGCGACGGGGCAGGTTGCCAGTGGACGAAATGTAGTGCTGCTGGGTGAGGCAGAGGCTAGAGCACTGGTCGATCTCGTCCGCGATCGCACCTGGACAGTTACCAATCTGGAAGAGCGTCCGGTGACCCGCAAACCGTCGCCGCCGTTCACCACCTCAACCCTGCAGCAGGAAGCGAACCGCAAACTGGGACTTTCGGCCCGGGAAACGATGCGCGTTGCCCAGAGCCTCTATGAACAGGGCTACATCACCTACATGCGAACGGACTCGGTGAACTTGTCGAAGCAGGCGATCTCGGCCGCTCGGGACTGTGTTCAGGAGAGGTATGGCACCCAGTACCTCAGCCCGGAACCGCGCCAGTACACTACTAAAGCAAAGGGTGCTCAAGAAGCCCACGAAGCCATCCGTCCAGCGGGCAATAGCTTCCGCACACCGCAGCAAACGGGACTGAAAGATCGGGACTTTCGCCTCTACGACCTGATCTGGAAGCGCACGGTCGCCACCCAGATGGCAGAGGCCCGTCAGACCAATGTCACGGTGCAAATTCAGGTCGAGGATGCTGGATTTCGGGCCAGCGGGAAGCGGATTGATTTTCCCGGCTTTTTCCGGGCGTATGTGGAAGGGTCTGATGATCCCGATGCGGCGATCGAAGATCAGGAGGTTATCCTGCCGCCGCTGCGCGTTGGGGATACGCCGGATTGCCGAGATCTGGACGCGATCGCTCATGAAACCCAGCCACCGGCTCGTTACACCGA
Source organism: Leptolyngbyaceae cyanobacterium RU_5_1 (assembly GCA_012034055.1). Taxonomy (GTDB): domain Bacteria; phylum Cyanobacteriota; class Cyanobacteriia; order Leptolyngbyales; family Leptolyngbyaceae; genus JAAUSG01. The sequence continues at coordinate 12,336 of JAAUSG010000043.1, forward strand.
AGCATCGCTGGTCAAAACCCTGGAAAGCGATGGCATCGGTCGCCCCAGTACTTATGCCAGCATTATCGGCACCATTATCGATCGCGGCTATGCCCAGATGGTTGGCAATGCTCTGGTGCCGACCTTCACGGCCTTTGCCGTCACCGCTCTACTCGAAAATCACTTCCCGGATCTGGTGGATACCGGCTTCACGGCTCGGATGGAGCAAACCCTGGACGAAATTTCCACGGGAGAAGCCAAGTGGCTGCCCTACTTGAAAGAGTTCTACCTGGGCGACACGGGGCTGGAAACTCAGGTGCAAGAGCGGGAGAGCCAGATTAACCCCAATGAAGCCCGCACGGTTGAACTGGGAGATTTAGGCGTCAAAGTGCGGATTGGACGCTATGGGGCGTATCTAGAAACCGAGGACGAAGAGGGGCCCGTCAAAGCATCGATCCCGAAAGATCTGACGCCCTCCGACCTCGATCCGGAGCAAGTCGAAACGCTACTGCGGCAAAAGACGGAAGGCCCTGATAAAGTCGGCTTCCACCCTGAAACGGGTGAACCCATTTATGTCCTGATTGGGGCCTATGGTCCTTATGTCCAGTTGGGCGATGTCACTGAGGACAACCCCAAGCCGAAGCGTGCTTCCTTACCCAAAGGAGTTACTCCTGAAAACGTGACGCTTGAGATGGCTACGGGCTTGTTAGCCCTACCCCGCACCCTGGGGCAACACCCCGAAACGGGTGGCAAGATTCAGGCTAGCTTGGGTCGCTTTGGTCCCTATGTAGTGCATGACCAGGGCAAAGAGGGCAAAGATTACCGCTCTCTCAAGTCCGGCGATGATGTTTTGACGATCGACCTGAAACGGGCGCTGGCACTGTTGGCAGAACCAAAGTCCGGTCGGGGTCGCCGTGCTGCTGCCAAACCTATCCGAGAGCTGGGTGCTCACCCGAAGGATGGGGAACCCGTTAATGTCTATGACGGTCCATACGGTTCCTATATCAAACACGGTAAGGTGAATGCCTCGCTGCCAGAGGGTCAAACTGTTGAAGCCATCACATTGGAAACCGCCCTGGAAGCTCTAACCGCTAAGGCTGGCAGCAAGAAAGGTGGTAAATCAAGCAAAGCTGCTTCAGCAGACGACGATTCAACAACGGCTAAGGGCAGTACAACCAAGAAAACCACTGCCAAGAAAACTGCTGCTTCAACGGACGAAGACTCAACAGCGGCTAAGGGTAGTACAACCAAGAAGACTACTGCCAAGAAAACCTCTGGGACAAAAACGGCTGCTAAAAAGACTACTGGCAAGAAAACCACTAGTACGACGGCACGTAAAAAAGCTGCTTCTTGAAGACACTGGGAGATCGCTCACCGGGTCAACTTGTTCAAGCAGGTTGGCAAGCGACAGTATAGTGTTGATGAAGTGGTATTCACACCACCTGACCTTAATCAAACTGACCTTGATCAACAATTGGAAACAAGTGGAGGATTCATGGTGCTTCGCAATCAGTTGCAATCTGTTATTGACCAAAAGCATCTACTCAAGCATCCCTTTTATGTCGCCTGGACAGAAGGTAGGCTCACCCGTGAGCAGTTGAAGCACTACGCCATTCAGTATTTCCAGAATGTGTTGGCGTTCCCAACCTATGTCAGTGCTGTCCATTTCAATACACCCCATTTCAAGACCTCGATCGCAGTCCGTCAGGAGCTTCTGGAAAACCTGATTGAAGAGGAGCGGGGATCCCAGAATCACCCGGCACTGTGGCGTCGATTTTCAGAAGCTTTGGGGGCAACCGACGCGGAACTCATTGAAACCGAAGTCCTGCCCACGACCGAGAATCTAGTTTCAACGTTTCGTCAGCTTTGCCTGAATTCGCCGTTCTACGCCGGACTGGCAGCCCTGTTTACCTATGAGTCCCAAATTCCAGCGATCTCCACCACCAAAATCGCCGGACTCCAGCGCTTCTATGGCATGACCAACCCGGATGAGTATCGCTTCTTTAGCGTTCACCAGTCTGCCGATGAGTGGCACGCTGAGGTTGAACTGAAAACGATTGAGGAATACGCGGACACTCCAGACAAGCAAGCAGAGGTGCTAAACGTTGCCACTCAAGCTGCTGATGCCCTCTGGCAATTTTTGGATGGGGTGTATGAGACTTACTGCACTGATTTGAAAAAGGTTGCTGCAGTGTAAAGAGATAGGGAAGTAAGCGAGATGCTGAGGGGGACGGGGAGAAGCAGGGGAATCAACTCAATCTAAAATCTGCAATCTAAAATCCAAGATCTCCTTACCCCTCACTTCCCTCACCGTTGGTTAGAAGCAGGAACAGCGTATGCCGGGATTTGTGTTCATTGTCACAGCTCTTACGCTGTTTTTGTTTAGGCTAGCCGCGATCGCCCCACGGAGCCTGCCTAACTCAGAGCAGCCAACGAGGCAATACAGCAAGAAATTGCTAAGGAGATTTCCAGGAAAGAAACTACCCAAAACTCCTTACAGGAGTAAAATTTTTCTCAGAAATCGCCTAAATTTCAGTAGTCCGAGCAACAACAGCACAAATTTGTCGCTTTGATTGAGGATAGCAGCGACTGCATTTGGAAAAAGGCGTTGGGCAATGGCCAAGAAATTTAAGCCTCTGACTGTTTCAGTTTTTCTCGAATCAGCTCTACGCGCTTGCGGTTCACACCCAAGTCCGATCGCCCCAGTCGTGACGCTGATCTCACCTGGATCACTTGCGCCGCTGGGTCAACGTAAAATTCTACATCGTCTACAAATCCCATTAGCTTGCTGGCGAACTCGGTGTACAGATAGGTGTCTGTGTCTGTGACAATTTTGGTTCGCTCCAGGGATTCAATCACTGTTTTGAGGGCTGCGATCGCCTCTGCTGGAGCACTGCTATAGGTCAGCGGCTCAATCGCGTGTGCAGCATCTTTGCTCTGGCTACAGACACAATTCGGAGTGTTTGGGCACGGTGCCAACCGACCCTCGCGAATACCCAAGTTGGGAGGACGTTTTCCAGCAAACATGATGCGGCTCCTAATTTCCTGAATCCTAGAACTACAGCAACCATACCAGGGATAGGCCCATCTGCACGGGGTGTTCGCAGGACGAGCAGAAACAAAAAACCCCGACTCATCGTTGAGCCGGGGTGCCAAATCAGGGTGCATCTACCACTCACTTCTTTCCAAACTGGGGGGAGGTGTCCGGAAAGTTTGGGAGAAATTTCTAAAGAGATGGCAGGTTGACTTGAAGTTTCGGTAATCTTGTTGACAGTTCACTGCTTAACGGAACCAGACTATGCCAGAATCAATCAGAATTTATAAAGCTTTCACCAAACCTTCTTATTAAATTTGCTGAATTGCCAAACGATACGCCACAGTGGAAGTTACGTAGTCATCCTTTGTTGAATTCTCCTTATCTGAAGGATGATGTTCTACCCACCAACGGTAGGCAAATTGGGGACTACTAATCCCTCAGAAATTCAACGTGATTCTGCCTGATACACCTCTCCAGTTGGAGATACTGGAAAAGAGTGTAGCGATCGCAACTTAGTGCTCAAGAGCAAAGCCATAGCCGTGCTCTGGGAGGATAATGTGACCCAAGAATTTCACCTCTCTGTAACCCCAATTCGAGAAGACGAGTATCTGGTGCGAACTGAGGACGTTGCACCAGGAGTGCCATTGGGAGAGGAGCAGGTGGTGTGGCGCGTCCATGATTGGCTCGCAGAGGCCAGTCTGCTGATGGATGACCCGCTGATGGGACTGTTACGGAGCGGTGGGGTTTCGTCCTATTCAGAATCTCTGAATCGGGGTGCTGGCGCAGCGAGATTTCAATCCGCGAACCGACCAGGGAACCCATCGGACAATCTAGTCGCATTTGGACAACGGCTTTACAATGCCTTGTTCCAGGGCACAATCCGCGATAGCTGGATGATGGCCCAAGGAATTGCTCAACATCGACGTGAGATTTTGCGTTTGCGCCTGGGGTTGAAGGGAACCCATCTGCATCAACTGCCCTGGGAAGTGCTTTATGCGGCGATCGCCCCCTGGCAACTGGAACAGACGTAGTGTTTTCTCGGTTCCACTCCAGCTTTTCGGTTTTGAAATCCCAGGTTCGCTTCCAAAAAGGGTGGGTGAACCAGCCAGGACAGCCGCTCAGGATTCTGATGGTGTTAGCCGCGCCCACGGATCAAGAGGTGTTGGCCCTGAAGCAGGAGGCAGAGCACCTGCAGCAAGAACTGCAGGGAACCTCTCAGACTGGTAACAGTCAGGCTCCCGATGTGGAACTGACCATCCTGGAACAGCCTGGACGAGAGCAGCTAACCCAGGCTCTGGAACACAATCACTATCAGGTCTTGCACTATGCTGGACACAGCAACTTGGGTGTGGCAGGTGGCAGTCTTTACTTAGTCAGCCGCAGAACTGGCTTGACGGAAGTCTTGAATGGAGACGATTTAGCCGGTTTACTGGTCAACAACGGCATTCGCATGGCCGTGTTCAACTCCTGCCGGGGGGTCTACACCGCAACATCAGATTCGGCGAGTGACACGGGCGCAGGCAATCTGGCAGAAGCCCTGGTCAAGCGGGGTGTGCCAGCGGTGTTGGCGATGGCTGAACGCATTCCCGACGATGTGGCGCTTAATCTCAGCCGCTTGTTCTACCGCAACTTAAAACAAGCCTATCCGGTGGATCTGAGCTTGAGTCGGGCACGCCAGGGGCTGATTTCGTCCTACGGGTCGGATCAGCTTTACTGGGCGTTGCCAATTCTCTATCTGCATCCAGACTTTGATGGCTACTTGCTGCCTCCGGTGTCCACCCCAAATACCTATAGCCTGCCTGTAGAAAAGCGTGTTGCGAATGGGTTGTATGACGATTTCTCAGCTCCGACAGTGCTGGAGACCACCTATTCAACAGGGGACACTAGTGGGCTACCAACGGCTGAAAACGGCGATCGTGGCAATCTGAGTTAAACACAGCGCCCTACAGCGACGATATTGCTCCAAGTCTGTACAACGAGCTGCCATCGGATGATGACAACGACTACTTACCATTTGATGAGTTGGAGTTTGACGACCCGGAGTATCTTGCTGAAGAAGAGAAAGTCGCCAAATTAGTCAGCGAACTTTCGCAAAGTCCGACTCGTCTGGAGTCTGAGGAAGCAATTTTGTCAGCATCTCCCTCAGAAAATCTGTTGCCTCCGGCAGAATCAGACTTCCAATCTGAAGATGAGTATCGACGGTTGCTGGAGAATTCGCGCTCTGAAACTCCCGCTTCATCAGCCACTAGCTCACCTGGAACCACCACGATCGCGATCGATGCCAGCGATGTCAAAGTGTATTCAGAGTTGACCAATGTCCTGGCAGACATGGGCAAGCTGACCGAGGCGATCGCGGCTAGCACCCGTGCTGTTCAAGCCAATCCAACCAGTGCTGACGCCTACAGGAATTTGGGTGGGGCATTGTATGAGCAAGGGTATCTGGTTGAGGCGATCGCCGCATACAATCAGGCCATTCGACTGAATCCAAAGGATGCCAGTGCCCACAACCGCTTAGGACTCGCGCTTTACCAGCAGGGCAAGTTGAATGAAGCCATCCAGTCATACCACAAAGCCATTCAACTGGATCCAGCGTTGACTGATGCGGACACCAATCTTCGAGCCGCGTTGAGCCAGCAGAGCAGTGTTCAACCCATCAGTCAACTCTCAATCACTCTAAAAGATCACGGCAAGACTCAGAAAGCAACCGCTTCCTCGACTTCGCCTGGCAAATCCCGCCGAATTTTCCTCTGGTCTGGACTGGGAGCGATCGCGGTCTCGGCGATTTTAGGCGTGTGGATTTTTTATGATGATTTATCGCAAATGCTTCCTGGGGTTCCGACCCCAAGCGTTTCGCCATCCAGTTCACCCAGTAAGTTGGATGATTTGCAGCGAGTTAATACTGAAGCCCTGACGGCTTTAGCCACTGAGCAGCTTCGGCAGGGCAATCTTTCAACCGTGCAAAATGCCGTGGAAACGTTGCTCGATCGGGGAAAGTTAACCGAGGCAGAATCCGTGCTGAAGGCAATACCCAACCCCTCTGCCCAAAATCCGACAATCAATTTCCTCAAAGGCAGACTCGCTTGGGAGTCCTGGCTGGCTGGGAACAAGAATTACAGTGCCAGTACTGCGCGACAGCTTTGGGAAACCGCTGCAAAGGGGCAACCCAACGCTCTGTATCAAAACGCTTTGGGCTTTGCCTACTACGCGGAAGGCAAGCTGGAACAGGCTGAACAGGCATGGCTGCAGGCTCTCCGGTTAGCAGGAGACGCAACGGCTGCCCCCGCTCAACCTCAACCCAACAACTCACCGAATCCAGAGGTTCTCACCGCTCGTGCTGGACTGGCAATGGTTTGGGTAAAGCGGGCTGAACGGGGATCCGTGACTGAGCAAGCCGTTTGGCGTAGCAAGGCACTGGAGTTGCGCCAGAGAATTTTGTCTGAGGACGAGGTGAACTTCCGTCCGGAGGTTCTGCTAAAAAATTGGATGTGGTCTGAGAAAGCAATTCAGGACTGGCGATCGCTGCTAGCCATGAAGTAACCAGAGCGGGCGTAGTGGGCAGTTATCCTTTTGTGCTCATAAAATTACATCCACGATCGCAGCGATCGCCGTCGGCGCAAATCGACGCTATCGGCTAATCGTGCTTCACCCCAATCGAGTGGATGGCGTTGTTCCGCAGGCACAATCGTGACCGGTACTCTGTGCACAGGTTGAGTTGCAGCCGGGATGGGCGTTGAACCCGTTGCAGAATACATCGCGGGTCTAGCGGCTTGAGGCGGATGACCAGTGGGCACGGGTGAGGTTGCCGACAGAAAAGCCTCTGTAGGCGAGAAGGGCTTGAGCCGTTTAGGCTGGCGATGCGGTTGCTTTGCAGCGGGACGCGATCGCGGTTTAGCCGCAGGTTGATGACCAGACTGCTTGGGCAACGAGCGGGGACGCTGTGCTGCTCGACGACGGGGTTGCCGTACCGGACGGGGAGGTTCAGGTGGTTGACTGAGCTGTCTGGATACCAAGATTGAGCCAGCGGTACAGGTGAGCGCGATCGCCCCAAACAGCCAGAGCGGAACGCGCCCTCGACTGGCAACGGGCTGCGTGGCAACGGCCGAATCTGAACCGACTGCGATCGCGGAAACACTGCGCCGTTCGGCGGCATTCGGACTGAGCAAACTGCCGAGCGCGACCACCGAAATCAGGAAAACGGATACCCAGACCCCACTCCAAAAGGCGAATGGACGAGTTTGCAGGATTTGATTAATGCGGCGAAATGCCACGGAGTCCTGCGCAGGACTGTGTTCCGCTAAATCGGGTGGAGCCGAGTGAGGATCGAGATCAGAGTGAATGGGACGCTGGTCCATACAACCTTTGATGCCTGAGTCGCCGCTATGATAGCTGAATTTTACTCAAAACAATCAAAAAACAACATCAACAATTCGGACGGCACTTTAAAGATTTGACACAGAACCTGCGGTTTATCCCTAGACTGAGAACAGAATGGTGATCGATTCCAGGTTGCAGCTAACTCGATGGATGCTTCGCTTGCAGATTTGACCAACCGCGCAAACACCCTACGCCAAACTCTGTTAGGGAAGCTCTGTGGTACGAGGCAGCGATTTCGCGATCGCTACGAAATCTTAAAGATTCTGGGTCGAGGTGGCTTCGGGGTAACCTTTCTGGCGCGTGACGTGGCCCTGCCGGGTGAACCCCTCTGCGTGATCAAACAGCTCTGTCCCAAAGTCAGTGACCCCGTATCTTTGCAGCGGGCCCGCCAACGGTTTCAACAAGAAGCCAAAACCTTAGCGAAGTTGGGAAACCATGCTCAGATTCCCCTCCTGCTCGATTACTTTGAATCAGATGGTGAATTTTACTTGGTGCAGGAGTTCATTCGCGGGTTTACGCTGGCCAAGGAAGTTCGGCGATCGGGTTCATTTTCCGAACTCGCCGTGAAGCGGTTTCTACGAGAGTTTCTGCCGCTACTGCAATACATTCACGGCAACCGCGTCATTCACCGAGATATTAAACCGACCAATTTGATCCGTTGCAAAGACGATAGTCGGCTGGTTCTGATTGACTTTGGAGCGGTTAAAGAGCAAATTGCCCAGATCGGCGAATCTGGACTCAAGCCGTCTACCACCCAGTTTGTTGGCACAGTAGGGTTTGCTCCCCCAGAACAGTTGGCAACGCGCCCAGTCTACGCCAGTGATATCTATGCCGTAGGAATTACTTGCCTATACCTGCTCTGTGGAAAATCTCCCCTGGAGTTTGACTATGAGTTTGTGACGGGAGAAGTCCGCTGGCAAGAGCATGTGACCGTCAGCGATCACTTCGGCAAAGTCTTAAGCAAAATGCTCCGCATCTCTCCCCAAGAGCGGTATCAGTCGGCGAACGATGTCCTGGATGTGCTTAAGCTAGAACCCCATTGGGACAGTCTGGTTGACTGTATGAACAATGTTAAGGTTCGTCCGCCCGCCACTTCAGAGCTAGAGGTGATTGAAGCCAGCTCATCGGATTATGCTCCCCCCATTGCTCGTAAAGCTGCAGAAATTCGCGAATGGCGTGCCCGGTTGAAAGCCAGACAAGCCCGATACAGCCGCCTGCAACCCAACATTACTTATAGCGGCAGCAGTTACCCCAGATGATTACCGTGAAAAGGGAGCGATCGCCCAATTGGTGCTTAAATTGCAAACTAAATAACGTTTGTAGTCAACTCTGAATCTTGCTGATATGAAAGCTGCCTAACTAACTACTTGTCATTTGTACGGGCGGGTTTAGCAACGAAACCTTCACAAAGCCGAGACTCAACGACAAAACCCGCCCCTACGCAATCTTAACCGGATTCGATCTAGTTCCCTATTTAACAGAAACCGCATCCACATCAACAACGCTGTCATCAGGGGATGCCGGAGTCGTTCCTGCAGCATTGGCTTGAGCAGAGCTGGTATCCTTACCCGCCTTCAATCGCTCTAGCAGCATCTGGGACACTTCTGCCACCAGCAGGGTTGCAATTACGCCATCATCGATCCAGCCGATGATTGGGAAAATATCTGGCAGGATATCCAGTGGACTCAACAGGTAAAGCAAAGACCCCCCAATCACCCACCAACGATATTTGGGATTGCGGATCGTGTTGCGATACCAGGTATAAATTGATTCGAGTGAAAAATTCATTTGGCTGCCCTGCGACTACAGTTTCAATCCTTGCAAATCTACTCCGAAAAATCCGGTGTGGATAACCCAAAGTTTTGTCGTATTAACTGTAACGCTCTAGATTGTCTGAGGTCGGTCAACGTGGCGTTGCCAGTGCAGAAGAGGGTGGTGGTGATTTCAGCAATCAGGATTTCAACGAGTGCGTGAATGGCGGTTTCGGATTCGTGCGCGGCTTGGAGGAAGGGCATGGCCATGCCTGCGAGGTCTGCACCGAGGGCGATCGCTTTTGCCGCATCCAGTCCATTTCGCAAGCCACCAGAGGCAATCAGTGGAATGTCGGGGGCAACCGCCCGGATCGCGGTGATGCATTCGGCGGTGGGGAGTCCCCAGTCGGTGAAGGTTGCACCCAATCGGCGTTGTCGTGGGTCATTTGCCCGTTCGCTTTCCACCCGTGCCCAGGAGGTTCCACCCGCGCCCGCCACATCGATCGCGGCAACCCCAGCCGCAATCAGTTTCTCCGCGATCGCAGCTGAAATCCCGTTTCCCACTTCCTTAGCAATCACCGGCACCGGCAGCTTTTCGCAAAGAGTGGTGATTTTCTCCAACAATCCCCGAAAGTTTGTGTCGCCCCTGGTTTGGACGCATTCCTGTAGCGGATTCAGGTGCAGAATCAAGCCATCGGCTTCGAGCAGATCCACCACTTTGCAGCACTCATCCAACCCATAGCGATAGTTGAGCTGCACCGCTCCCAGATTGGCAAACAGCAGGATGTCCGGTGCGACAGACCGCACCGCAAAGGTAGATGCGACCTCAGGTTTTTCAACCGCCACTCGTTGTGAGCCAACCCCCATCGCCAACTGATATTGCTGGGCTGCCGCAGCCAGGCGAAAGTTGATTGTTTTCGCCTGCTCAGTGCCACCCGTCATCGAGGAAATGAGCAACGGGGCTGACAGCCGCTTGCCTAAAAACGAAGTTGTCAAATCAATATCGTTGAGGTCAAGCTCCGGTAAGCAGCAGTGAGTGAATCGGTAACGCTCCAATCCACTGGTTGTTTGATCAAACTGCACGTCCTCATCCAGGCAGATGCGGAGATGATCTGCCTTACGTTCTGAGTTTCTGCCGATGAGTTCATAACGTAGTTGGTAGGGGGACAGGGATAAGGGAAGGGATGAAGAGAGGAAGGAGGAAGGAGGAAGGGCTGAAGAGGCAAGGCAGTAGGGCAAGGCTAAGGAAGAAAGGAGGCGGAGGAAGAAAACCTCAATCTCCAATCTCCAATCTGCAATCTCCAATTCTCACGGCTTTAACAACTCAACCCCATCTCGACCGTCAATTTCTTGAATATAGACTTTGACGGTTTCTTCTTTGGCTGTGGGAAGTCGCTTGCCGGTGAAGTCGGGGTGGATGGGGAGCTGTCGGTGACCGCGATCGACCAGAACGGCTAGCCGAATCACCTCTGGTCTACCGTGATCTTTGACGGCTTCCAGGGCAGCTCTGGCAGTGCGGCCTTTGAAGATCACGTCATCCACGAGCACAACCGTTTTGCCAGACAGGTCGAAGGGAATTTCGGTTTTGGCTGGGGTACGAATGCCGATCGAGTCCAAATCGTCGCGGTAGAACGTAATATCGATCGCCCCCACGGGAACCGAAACCTGCTCCAGTACCTCAATTTGCCGCGCCAGCATCGGAGCTAAATGGACTCCTCGCGTATAGACACCGAGCAGCACCAATTTGGACAAATCGCCCGATCGCTCAATCACCTCCGATGCCAGTCGGGTCATGGTGCGGCGCACTCCTGCGCAGACAGAATTTCGACAACTTCACCAGACATGTTCATCATTGGATAGAAAACTGACCAGGGTTACCGATTACCTTATCATCGACGTTTCTAAAACCGTAACTCAGCCAATGCGCGGATACCCCAATGCCAAAGTGGAAGCAACTTAGAAATTCTAGAAAATTTTGGTAGCCGTATGAATCGCTTTCGAGTGTTTGCCATCGCGTTGAATTCCTGGAAACCGCTCCAGCCTGTATTACTTGCTGTTGGACTGTTGGGGCTAGCGGCATGTCAGTCTACTCCGGTTCAAGTTGGGCAGTCTTTAGCGTCGTTGCCTCAAACACTGGTGGTCTCTGGGCGAGGCATGGTGGATATCCCAAAAACCACGTCGCGAGTTAGTTTGGGGGTCGAAGTCCAGGGAAAGACCTCTGAGGAGGTGCAACGGACAATCGCCCAAAAGTCCTCTACCGTCGTCAAACTGCTACAGTCCCGTAAGGATGTGACGAAGCTGGAAACCACAGGCATCGGACTGAATCCCCGGTATAGCTACAAGGATGGCAAGCAAACCATTGAGGGCTACTCTGGAACCAATGTTGTTCGTTTTCAACTTGCACCGGACAAAATTGGCAAGCTACTGGACGAAGCAATTAAAGCTGGAGCAACTCGGATAGATGGAGTGACGTTGGTGTCCCGTTTCACCAAGTTGCAGGAAAAGGGTTCGCTGCGGTTGATGGGTAACAGGGAAAGCATTCGAGCTAGGGGACAATAGCCCACAAAGAGATTGGCAGCTAAACCTAGGGTGGCAATCCCCATCAGCAGACCCGCGACCCATGCCACATACGCCAGCCTTACCTGTACTGGGAAAGCAGTGAGGTTGAAACGCTCAAGGTAGATGAATATCAGAGCATGGATGACTGAAAACCAGACCACAACTTCGTACCACTGCCGCGAAACTAAACCAGCCAGCAATCCCAGCCAGGTGACCAACCACAAACACCAGATTAGTCTCTGTCTGAAACGGCTGGATAGGGTGAGAAAAATCCCATCGTGTTGCTGGCTGCGGATGGGTTCATCAAGTTGGGCGGAACCTTGTTTAGAGGCTCCTTGCGTTCCGATCGCCAGGGTAATGCCGCCGAGGATGGCGATCGCTGCCAACCCCAACCGCAGGGTCATCGGTTCATGGAGTAATGGGATCGCCGCGATTGCTGCCAGAATTGGCACACTGAGTTGTACCGTAGCGGCTTGAGTGGCTTTCAATCCTGGCAGTGCGTGATACCAGATGGCATAGCCCATCCCAGACGCAATCGCCCCAGATGCGATCGCATAGCCAATTCCTCCTAAATCCAGGGCAATGTAAGCATGGGTGAACAAGCTCAGCCCAAGGGCAAACGGCACCGCCCGCAAGAAATTTCTTGCCGTTGCCTGGATCGGATTTGTAACACCTTTCCCCAATATTGAATAGAGTCCCCAGGCGATTCCAGCCCCCAGCATTAATAGTGAACCTGGCAGGGGTGGAGTGGTCAGTCCTGGCAGTAGTAGCCCAATCAGCCCAGCCAGAGCCAGGAACAACCCCATGCCCTGGGAGCGTCGCAACCGTTCCCCCGTCCACAACCCATAGCCAATCATGGTGATTTGCACAGATCCAAACAGCAGTAGGGCACCCGCTCCAGCCGATAAGCTGGCGTAGGCGATCGCAAAGCAAGCAGCATAGGTCACCAGTGCCAGTGCTGCCAACCAATTCCCTGCCTTGGCGATCGGCTCCCCCCGTAGCCACACGATCAGCCATAGCACCAGGGCACCGGAGATCAGGCGAATCGATGTGAAGCTGGCGGCATCGATGTCTGTATGTTTGAGCGCCATACGGCAGAGCAAGGAATTTCCGGCAAAGGCGATCATGGCAAGGATAGTCAGAATGAGAGTGCGCACACGTAACATAGGAAAACCCTCCGATGTAATCAGGCTTGCCGATGTTTAAAGTTCAATGTCAGAGCAGGTTAATTGACAACAACTAGCCTGCTCTGGCGATCGCAGTTGCGCTACTGGCTGTACTTTTCCGCAATCTGGGTTAGTCGAGCTTGGGCGATCGCGCCAAACTGGTTAAAGGTTTGCACAAACTTGCCGTGGCTGATGCCAGAACCAATGAACGTCCATTGATAAGACCGTTCCTGGATTGCCTGGATTTCTTGCTGTTCCGCTTCAGTGAACGTGCGTCCCCTGGCTCTGGCAAGGCTTTCCAGATCGAGTTGCACCTGCATCATAAAGCCCCCATTCAAGAATTCAATCAGTTTGAAAAAATCCTCTACCCCAGCTTCCACCTCGGCGGGTTCCAACTCCCGCACCAACTGCTCTACCATCAAGGCGTCTAGAGTTGCATGCTGAGCTTCTTCCAGCCAGTGATGCCGCAGCAGGCTGCAAAACTGCGGATCCAGGCTTTCGCTGAAGTTATCCCGCACACTGGCCAGGTAGTGATTTTGGGTCATCCACTCAATGTAGAGGATAACCAACACCACACCCAGGGGATGGTGCTGAAGTACGGCATTGGCGATGTCTGGCACCGGACCAATGCCATCGCAGCGACTGCCAAAACCCAGTTCAAACTCTTCGGCAAAGCGGCGAAACAGGCGGATGTGCTTGCTCTCCTCTTCCGCAAAGTGGAGCAGTGCTTGAGTGGCGGTGATATCGCTCAAGCCCGTTGTTTTGACGTGGTTGATCACATAGGGAACGACGAACTCTTCCACCGCACCAAACAGGTGCAGATAGCTATTGGCGCGAATCTGGTTCAAAATCAGTTTTTCGGCTGCGTTCAAACAAGAGATTTCGTTCACTCGTGCCAGGGCTTCCGGCAGAAACCGCTTGCTGAAGTCGAGGCGCTTATCACCACCGATGATGTCTTCAATTTTCCAGTTGACTTTGCTAGCACGCTGGAGCGATTGTTCGTAGGCTTGGTTGGGATTGATAACAATGGCAGTCATAGTGTTCTCCTAGTGTTAGATTAAGTAATCGCGCTGTTCGTTAAAGAAATTGAACGTGTGTGAAACAAGAATTCGCTGTAGTCAGCAAGGTTGTCGAGACCCAGAAGGTTGAGGATGAGTTCGAGCAAAATCCAAACTGCAACTTTGGTGATCAGGGTTTTCCATTTCATCCGCATTGGAGTCACCTCCTGGTTCCGTTCTGTTATCAGGTTATGCAACCCCCTGACCTGAAACCGTCCGGGCACCGTCCGAGAATCATCCAATGCTTGACCGCAAGTGATATCATCACTTTGTAACTCAGTAGTTTTTCCGCTTGAGTGGCAGAAGAGATGCTATGAGAAAAAGAAACTGGGCAGGGGGTTGAGGACGACCATGCATCGCTGGACAGATTATGGGGATCCAGTGTGCGTGACAACGATTATTCCAATCAGCCACAGAAAGCAGACAAACTGCACGAAGAAAAACGCGAACCGAACGGATGCCACAGTGTTTGTATGGACGAAACATACGTGCACCAGCGATTGGAAGATCCGGGCGATCAGCACCGTCGTTGCCAGCGCGTCCACCAACGTTCCCGCCACGTTGCCAACGTAGAGACCAAAGACGATCGCGCCGAAAACTGGAAGATTTTCGATGCAGTTCGCGTGAGCCCGCGTTGCGCGTCGATACCATTCCTCGCCCCCAGCGGCGTCAGCCGGAAAATCACGGATCGGTACTCGTCCGCTAAAGATGCGGCTCCAACGATAAATTCCAACCGTAAGAAGCAGCAAGAGTAAGGTCCACATTGCGAAACCGAGCAACATCCATACTGGCACTGTCATAAGTGATCCCTCAAGAACGAAATTGATGCCTAACCCGGTTCAGCGGCGGCGCGTGGCACCCTCCGCTGCAACCGGTTATTAGATCGACATGCAGCAGATGACACCCTACTGGCGTTCGTAAATCCGGATCTCGGGATCGGCCATCAGGTAAGGTGTTAACTCCGCAACGACATCGTTTGCGAACAACTTGCTCTTGAGGTAGGTCTCCGCGGAGGCTCGCGAATCGAAACTGTGAAGCACCTGCACATCCTCTTCACGGAGGAGGAGGTCTTTGGACTCGGCACCGGGGATCGTCGTGAGGAACGGCGGTTTGTACTTTGCGTAAATCGCACCGGCATTTGCGCGGTTCGCGGCGGACACCTTCATGGTGTCTTCGAGTAAATGCTTTTTTCATGGTTTTCTCCTGGAAGTATGATGGATCAGTTGTTCAGCTCAGGACGGAATGCCCCAGAGAGCAATAACCGTTCCTGTTCCTGTTCTGTTCTCAGGTTATTCAAACCTCTGTCCTGAAACCGTCCGAGAATCGTCCAAAATTCATCTCTTCGGTTTAGGCACAATAGATTCTCTGCCACAAAGCATTCTGCCGTATAGCACGAAAGCAACGCTGAACTGTCTCAAAACTTGAAGCTGCAAGGATTTTAGAACTGAGTCACTCAGTTCATTTCCCTAATAGTTTTATCTTGTGCGATCGCTCCCATTGCCGTCGTGGAACAGGAGTCCCAACTTTTGATGAGAAAACTGCACGACTCTCACCGATCGGGTGAGAAGATCATTCAATGGGTTGAATCAGGGTGGCTTTCCAAACCTGTTCAAATGGCTTATTGATTTTGCGGTAGAGCGATCGCACATGCTCGGCACTCGCGGCAACAAACAAGCAGATCGCGTTTTTACCATCCAATGAAATAAGCGAAACGAGGGGTTGAATGTTCAATTCCTGGAAACAGTTCACGGCTTGGGACTTAGTTGCGTCATAGTGGGTTTTACTCATGGGTGGGTCAAAGTTTACCTCTGCAACTACCAAGGAAACGCCCTGAGGAAAACTTGTTGACTCCTGGTCTAGCCATTGTTCTGCTTGCCATACGTGCTGAAAGGATATCTGGGCTTCGCGGCAAGCTTCCCGCACCGTTTCGGTATAGGGTACTTCAAAGAGGCAGACGGAGCGATCGCCCTGCGCCGACACCAAAGAATAGAGCCAATGGGCATCACGGGCTTCCAGAGAACCATCCAGACTGTGGTTGACTTGCATCCAATGCTCATAAGTCATGGGAGCAGCAAGGGCAGACAAGTAGCTTCGTTCTAAAACAGCAAAGCTCATTCTGGTTTTCCTCCTGCACTACTCATGCATAGTTTAATGAAGCTCACACCACCTGCTGACGCGAGGTGGTGGTGTCAGTGCTAATCTGAGAATTGCGGTTCCACAGATCACACAAACAAGCCCAGCTTCTAGGCGAATGGCGGGAACTTTTGCCCGACCACT
>JAAUSG010000272.1 GCA_012034055.1 Leptolyngbyaceae cyanobacterium RU_5_1
AGCATTTGTCGCATTTGCTCTGGTGTCGCTCGGCTACGAATAATCAGGATCATCAAATAAAGGACGGTAACAGGTTCATTCCTTGCCAATTTTCCTTTATTTTGCAGCGATCGACTCAATCCTGGCTTTGAGGTTCATGGGCACTCAAATCAATCGCAGTCAAAGGAAAATTGGGGGTTGGACAAATGGGGCGATCGTGGTTTATCCTGATGGGGCGATCGCTCCCTCTCCACCAACATCCCCTCCAATTCACCAGCAGAATCCTTCGACAACGGCATTGTTTCCTCACCTGTGTGCAGATTCCCCCGACAAATCGTGCGCCTTGCCTCATTCCGAATAATGAAGTCACCTGTGGACTGAACATAAGCAGTCCATTTGTCACACACCTTAAACTGAGCAATTTCAGAATCACCTAACCGCGTCTGTTCGTAGGTTGTGGCTACGGCTGTCACCAGTCCTAAAAACATCTCCCTCCGCCATTGCTCTCTATCCAGTTCAGAACTTTGAGCCGATTCGGCACTGGGGAGGACTGGCTCAGGCAGTTGAATCGAATCAGGGTTCACCTTCAACACCACGCTGGAACCTTCAGGACGTAGATTAGCTTCAAAAGAACTCCCGATCGGTAACTTGGGCGTATCTGGTGAAAAGGTGCCCAAGTTCTTGTCATCAATTTGGACGATTGCCTTCGGCACGCTACGCGAACGGAGTTCCGTTGTAGCGGTAGTACTCAGGGTGAGATTCCAGCAGTTCAAATACTTTCACCTGCTCAGTCTTCTTCAATTTCGTCTAACCTGTGGCGTTCCACAATCTTCTGTACTTCCGGTAGCTGTAAATAAACCTCTATCGCTTGGTTAAGCAGTTCAGAGACAGAAATTCCCTTCAGACTTGCGATCGTCTTAATGAGCCGATCTAAGTCCTCATCCACATAAGCTCTAACTTCTGGTTTGCGCTTTCCTTTAGCCACTGATGAGTAAGTATTGACATCTGCTCAATTTTCTCTTACGGTTAAACACAAATACGATTTTACGTGGTTACGCGGTTCATCGCATACCGAGCAACAGCAAAATGCTCAGAAGTCCTATGGCATCTGGGCGACAATTCTATGAGGCTATCTCTATGGTTACACTCTCCGATGATGAGGTTGCGCTTATCCGATCGATCCTGACCGCCCTAAGAGCGATCAAAGTTCGAGATATTGACAAAGCCCTGGTCATTCTGTCCAAAGGCGACAAAGGAGGGCAGTAAATGATTGTACTGACCGACGAACAGGCAATTACTGTCCATCGCCTACTCACCTGCATTCTGCTGAACGAAACCTACCGCTTAGCAGACGTGGAAAACGCGCTCCTGTGGTTATCTCCAGAAAACCGTCAAATTCTCTGTCCCTTTGATTCTCTGTAGTCTAGAAATTTGGCTGAGGCGATCGTTCGAGAATTGAGAAATCAGGGTTGAAATATGCTGACATGCAGATCTCCACCATAATTAAGCGTCTGAAAAACAGTTTGCTGGTTCAGGCATACGATCGGGAACCCGATGATGAAAGCGAAGAACTCCTGACCCCAGATGACAGGACTCAAGATGAATGTCACCCGCGCTTTGCTCATCTCAAGCCTGGGGAAAGTTTGGTGCTACCCGATGAACCCAAAACCACGACTTCTGGCTCCTGGTATCCCAGCCAGTATGAGGATCTGGGCGAGTTTTTGAACGGTGATTCGGGGGCGATCGATAAGTTGGACAGTGGCAGCCGATCGCGCCGCTACAACTGGCGGTATTACGAACCCGACGAATCCTTTTAAGGCGTGTTTGATGGCTTGAGAGGGTGGCGAGGGCGATCGCGTCATGCTAGCGGGAGGTGTGGAAGATTTGGTAGAACTCTGGATAGGGGAGTTTCTCGGCACAGGTTGTCATGAGTTGATAGGCTTCTACTGAACTGAGGGAATGGCGGAGCGATCGCGCCAGTATCCGAATCGCTGTCTCATTCCCCGTCCCGTTGGAGCCCAAGCTCTCGGCTGCGCTCCAACGGGTGTTGTCATCCTGAGTGGATTTGAGCAGCCGCACCAGTGCCCGAATCGCCGTCTCATTCCCCGGACTCGTATGATGCCCAAGCTCCTGGCTGCTCTCCAACGGGTGATCCTATCCTGAGTGGATTAAGCAGCCGCACCAGTGCCCGAATCGCCATCTCATTGCCCGTCCCAATTTTGCCCAAACACTCGGCTGTCTTACTACGGGTGTCTTCATCCTGAGTGGATTTGAGTAGCCGCATCAGTGCCCAAATCGCTCTGTGAAGATCTACACTGCTGAAAGCATTTGTAGCTAGATTTCTCCTGCCTGCCACTCTGGCAGAATTAAACCGATCGCCCCACCATTGTTTCAATCCATTAGAATTGCCAAACTGCCACTGCATTAGTCGATCGACAATCTCATCCGCCCTTGGGCAATCTTTGAACTCAGCACTCCCTGCCGCTGCCAGAAGAAAAGCTCGATCGCAATAAAAGCCCCCGCACCCATCTTTGAACGTCATCAGCGCTTGAATCAACGCTTCTTTGTCTGGCTTAAATTCTTTACCCTCACGTCCCATCCAAAGCAGAAATACCTGCTTCCACTGCGACTCAAAGATCCGGTAGGACTTATTGTTGATAGGTCGCCTGCGATGCTCACGGGGCAAAAAATCATCCCAATCCGCGACCGCTAGCGCTGCAAAATATTCCTGAAAGGTCGTGTGATAAAAAGCATAGATCGCCTGAGTGGGGTTATCCGCATCCACCCCCACCTGATTCAACCATCCCAACTGCAACGCTAAATCAAACTGCCCCTCTAAATACTCCTGCACAAACCGATGGCGCAACCGAAACCGCCCCTTTCCCCGCTCATCTGGGTCATCGATCGCCGCAAAAGACAACCGCGCCAAAGCCTGATTTAATTTTTGCTGTTGCTCTGCTGTCGTGGGAAATTCCTTCGCCTTCCACTGGTAATGATGCTCCACATAGCGTTCATACAAGCCTGCCTGGGTTTCTGGCAACTGTCCCTGCCGCAAGCCCCAGTCAAAACACAGCAACGTCAACCGCAGTGGATTCTTCACCAGATCCCGAATCCGCTCCTTCCCTGGCTGCTTCAGCGCGGCACATAGGGTCTGTCCCCCATCTGCTTCGCCCTGTGATTGAAACCACTGGCGCACAAACTGTTCTACCTGCTGCGGATAGGCAAACTCCAACGTCCGATAGACATCAAACCCCACCAGGGGTCTCCCTGTCCACAGATTCAACCGACAGCTCAAAACGCAACGGATCTCGTCCAGCCAGCCGCCTTCCGCCAAAGGATCACTGGCCACAGACATTTCATCCAACCCATCCAGGATCAGCCAGACCTTTCCCTGCTGACACTGCCCGATAAATGCCGCTTTGACTTCAGCCGAGACCTCCGCCTGACCAGCCGCCTCAACAATCGCCTGGAGCCATCGCTCATCCACATAGCGCTTCAGCCCCATTTGCCCTAAATCAGCCAACGAAACCCAAATCACCACCGCATCAGGAAATTGCTCCCACAACCATCGCGCCATCTGCTGGAGCAACATCGTTTTGCCCGAACCCGGCTCACCAATGATCGCCACCCGCTTGCCCTGACTCTTCAGATTCTGCCCCTGGTGCAAAACCTGTTCCAGAAATGCTTCATACTCAAATTTCTGAGTGATTTCAACTTCTCGATCTTCCGCATACAGTTCAAAACCCCGCTCTGGTGACACATCCCCTTTTTGACGCGGCACCTTTTTCCGTTCCACCAAGCCCAACGGCACATACACCTGATCGATCGCAGACTCCACATCATGCGCCCGCGTCATCGGATTCGTCGTCAACTGAAGCTGCTGTTTCAGAATCTTCAAACTGGCCTCATGCCAATCAATATCCAGGGATTGCTTGGCCGCTGGCAGCGAAACCGTCTCTAATTCAGGATTAATCCCATGATTCTCTAACAATCGCCGCCATTGCGGATCAGCCGCAATTTCCCACAGTGGAGCCGCTTCCACATGATTCGGCTGCTGCGGACGCTGGTGCCGCGTTTGTACGCCCACCACCAAGCCATCACAAACGACCGCCGCCCCAGACATCCCTTCCCATTCCGATCGCGGCTGTTCCGAGGAATACTCAGAGCTTAACTCCTCTTTGATTCTCAGCCAAAATGCACTATCACCCCGATTAATGGTGCCTCGGAAATTCAACCGCTCCGCCACACCTTCAACCACGCCCCACCGAGGATAGCCCGATATTTTAAATTCTATTTCCTCGCCATTCTTGCCCTGTGGCAATCGGCCTAGCGCGATCGGCTCTACCGAATTAGGCCGTAGTTCTCCCAACTCAACAAGGGCAATGTCGCGATCCGGAGCCTGCCAAACAACCTTAGCTGGCGCATTGATCTTATCTTTCTCAAAACCCTCGCCTGCGCTTTGCTTGAACCATCGCACGGTGCAATCCGCCCCAACGCAATCTGCCCCGCCATCACTGAGCAGATGTTTCGCCGTCAACACTAACCCACCGCCCATGCAATAACCAGAACCGTAAACCTTAGGCAAATCGGCTCTCGTGAAAATCACCTCGACGGCGCGGTTGGGTTCAAACTCACGGACTGCCATGAATTATTGACGCTCCTCATCACTCCCCGTCAAAATCGGCTTACCATCCGCTCGCACCGGCTTCAGCGGAATGACAACCTTATGCGTATCCTTACTCTTAACCGCACCTCCAGCCCCCAACTCCGTCACCCAGAACTTCACACCGCCTTTGGCATCAGCGCTCAGTTCCATCTCAACCTGAAATTCCATCGTAATCTCGCCCACCTCAAACCGCAGCCGCTCCCCCTGCGCCGCCAGCACCGACTCGATCAACTCTTGCCGCAACGCCGCGATCGCCTTGCTCAACTCAATCCGCTGTAGATCGGCCATATCAGCACCATTTTGCTACCATTACCCAACGAGTATAGACAGTAATCGTTGGGCAACAAAAACAGAAAGGGGCGATCTCGATCAACCCACATCATGCGTTGCGAACGGCAGGGCGATCGCAGCTAGTGAACTCATATAGAGAATACATTGTATACACTGTATTCTCTACGCTAGAATGGGGGAAATTTGGAGAACACTAATGGCTCAAAGTGAAGTCCTTACCATTCGATTAGCTCCAGAATTAAAAGACAAGCTGGATGCTTTAGCGCAGAGTACTCGGCGTAGTAAGTCCTGGCTGGCAGCAGAGGCGATCTCCTTCTACATTGAGCAACACCTTTGGCAAATTCAAACGATTGAAGAAGCGGTCGCGTTGGCGGACAGTCCTGAAGCCGAATGGGTAGAGGGTGAAGCAGTGGATGCGTGGTTAGATACTTGGGGAACGAAGGATGAAACGCCTGCTCCATGCGCATAGTATTTCTTTCACTTGCAGTAAAGGATTTAGCAGCTATTCGTGCCTACATCGCTGAAGACGACCCAGAGGCAGCGAAAGCGGTCGCTTCCCGGCTAAAGCAATTGATTAAGCGGCTTTCCTCAATGCCCAACCTGGGTAAACCGGGGCGAGTTTTTGGTTCCAGAGAACTGATAACTCCCAAAATTGGTAAAACAGCTTACGTCGTCGTTTATCGCGTCAAAGACACACGTCTAGAAATTCTGCGGATTTTGCCAGGAATGCG
Organism: Leptolyngbyaceae cyanobacterium RU_5_1; assembly: GCA_012034055.1. Classification (GTDB taxonomy): domain Bacteria; phylum Cyanobacteriota; class Cyanobacteriia; order Leptolyngbyales; family Leptolyngbyaceae; genus JAAUSG01. The sequence goes on from JAAUSG010000272.1 coordinate 5,668, forward strand.
AGATTTAGACAGTTTGCTGAATGAGGAATTGCCAGAAACATAATCAGGAATCGCTGATCGCGCCGCTACAACTGGCGCTACTACGAACCCGATGAATCCTTGTAAACAGATTAGAGACCCAGTTTGGTAACAAGTCAGTGAAATCTGAAACAGAAAGGTCAGGGTAGCGGCAGAAAATCAATTCGATCCTGATACTCATCCGCAAATGAAGCGTCAGCGATCAGGATCAGCTCCTCAAGATTCTCACCTACACTCAGCTTAGCATTCAGGATCAAAATTCCTGACATGTGACGACCTTGGGCAAGGTGATCATTCAAGTGAACAGGCATGGATTTGCGATTGTTCGTGACCAAAATGAACCCATGCTCCTCACACCAGGATAAAATCTCTGGATCAAGCGTTCCTCTTGGAGGTGCAGTCAGTTCACCCACCGCCAAAACAAATAAATCAGGCTTCAGCCGACGCAGTTGCGTTGTGTAGGTTGGATCAACGTTTTCATCCATGAGATACTTGAGGGTCATTGGCTTGCCTCATTGCATCTCTTTCAGCCCTTAATCTTCGCAGTTTTTCTGCAACCGGGGGAGGATTGTGCCGCTGCTCTTCTCGCATTCGTTCAGCCCACTCTAACCAGTCTGTCATATACGCATCAACCGCTTCTTTGTGATGCAAGTAATACAAAATCGTCGCATAAACTTGCTCTAGAGTCAGCGAAGGGTAAGTACTGGCAATTTCTTCTGGAGTTCGAGCACGAAAGAGATAATCAAATAGAATTGTCTCGATCCCAATTCGGGTGCCTTTGAGCCGAATATCGTCAGGGGCTAAAAAGTTGAAATACGCTTCGAGTTGCATTATCCAGCCTCCCTAGCTACGTTGAAAATCCTGTCCCATAATGAGCGATGAACAAAAATGTATCTGCCACCAAAAGTATTGAGTCTAGTAGTAGTCAAGTTTGGGGTTACCGTCCTACGGTGCTGGCTTCGATCAGGCTTCTGGTGTGAGCGTAAGACCACGGTAGACTTGCTCGATCGGGAAGCTGAAATTGATACTTTTTAGCTCTACGATGTCTCCTTCTTTGTAGTTAAGAATGAGCCAGTTACCGGCTTCATCTTTATGATACAAATCCATTTCAATACTGGTAGAGCTAACCAGTAAATAGTCTTGCAAAACTGGGTTGTTGCGATACATTCTAAACTTGCCGCCTCTATCGTAGGCTTCTGTACTATTAGACAAGACCTCAACAATTAAGCAGGGATAGGTAAAGGAGTTGGGCGTGCTTTTGTCCCGATCGTCACAGGTAACGCTGACATCTGGATAGACATAATTATTGGTTTCGGCAATATTAATCTTGATGTCAG
>JAAUSG010000273.1 GCA_012034055.1 Leptolyngbyaceae cyanobacterium RU_5_1
CCGCCTTCGGCACCCCCCTTATTAAGGGGGGGCAGGGGGGGATCAGTGCAAGGAATGTGTAGCAAACATTTTTCAAATCGATATGACAATGGCGCGATCGACGGCTGAAACAACTGCTCAGTCACTACTCCAGCAAGGAATTGAACGCTACGAACGTGAACAGTTTTCGGACGCAATCCAGCTCTGGCAGCAGGCAAATCAAGGGTTTGTCGCGGAAGGAAATGCCTTAGGGCAGGCCCTGACGCTGAGTAATCTGTCACTCGCTCATCAGCAGTTAGGCCAGCTAGAACGAGCACACGAAACCATCCATGCCAGCTTGCGACTTCTAGAGTCCAAAGAACCGGCTCCAGACCGGGCTGAAATCTATGCGAAAGCGTTGAATACCCAGGGAAAGCTCTACTGGCTGCAAAATCAGCTAGAGCAGGCTCTCACCACCTGGCAAACGGCGGCTCAGGTCTATGCTCAGGCAGGAAATCGTACCGGAATGGCGATCGCTCAAATCAATCGAGCCAGAGCGTTACAAGCGTTAGGATTCAGTCGTCAAGCCGCAGCGGTGTTGCAGCAGGTTGATCAACAGGTTCAACAGCAGCCGGCTGAATTAAAAGCGATCGTGTTCCGAAATCTGGGCAACGTGTTGCGTCAAGTTGGCGACCTGAACGCCTCCCGCGATCGCCTCCAGCAAAGCTTGACACTCACCACGAATCCAACCCACACCAGCTTAGTTTTGCTGGAGTTAGGTAACACAGAACGCGCAATCGGCGATCGCCTGCGGGCGATCGGGCGACCTGCGGCCGCGCATCTGCAAGCTGCTCTGAACTACTATCAACGCGCCAGGGATTTAGACGGCTCACTATCAGCCCAACTCAACCGCTTCAGCCTCCTGATTGAGATGGGGCAAACAGACGCAGCGCTGCGCCAATTACCGATGCTCAAACAAGCCATCGGGCAATTACCGGCCAGTCGAACGTCGGTCTATGCAGCCATCCATTTTGCAGACCACTGGATGCGATTGACCAGATGCGTCAACCAGAATCAGGTAGTGTTAAAGGTCTGTTGATGCCCCATAAAGAACCCCCCTGTACGTCCCCCTTGGCAAGGGGGACGGCGACAGCCGGGGTTAGTCGCAACAAATCTGAGACACAATCCTAAATCAGAGATGCTGGCGATCGCTCAGGTACTCTCCACGGCAATTGGGCAGGCGAGAACACTGAACGATACGCGGGCAGAGTCCTACGCGCTCGGGCAGCTCGGTCGCTTATATGAGCAGACGAATCAATGGGCAAACGCTCAAACTTTGACAGAGCAAGCATTGCTGAAGATGGAGACGATTCAGGCTCCCGAGATTCGCTATCGCTGGGAGTGGCAATTAGGACGGTTAGCGCAGTCTCAACATCAGCCTGAGCAGGCGATCGCCTCTTACAAAGCCGCGATCGCCACCCTGCAATCGATTCGCAGCGATCTGTTAAGCGTCAATTCGGATGTGCAGTTCTCGTTTCGCGATGATGTCGAACCTGTATACCGAGAGTTTATTCAGCTCCTGCTGACAGCAAAACCAGGACAGTCACCCAGCCAATCCCAGCTCCAGCTAGCCATTCAAACCGTCGATGGCTTGCAGCTCGCGGAATTAGCCAACTACCTGGGCTGCACGTTAGCCAATGTGGGACGAGTGAGCGAGATTCGAGATAGCAAAGCTGCCATTCTTTACCCGATGTTGTTGCAAAATACGCTCTCACGCGATCGCGGCGATCGCCTCGCCATCATTGCTCAATTTCCGAATCAGTCAAACGCATTGATTTACGCTGAAACTTCAATCACGGCAGGAACAGCTGAACGCACTATTCAAGCACTGCGAGATAATTTAGAGGTTCCCGGTCGAACTCCAGAGGTGTTAGCTGGGGCTAAGACCTTATACGACTGGATGATTAGACCGCTAGAGCCAGCCCTCAAGAAAACGTCAGCCAACACGCTGGTCTTTGTGTTAGACGGAGCCTTGCGCAATGTGCCCATGTCCGTCCTGCATGACGGCGATCAGTATTTGATCGAAAAGGGCTATGCGGTGGCGATCTCTCCACGGTTGCAGGTGTTCACTCCCAGCCCGTCCCCGAATCCGCTCAGAGTCAGTATTGGCGGAGTTGGACTGCAACAAACCATTGATGGCACTGAATTTCCACCCATTCTGAAACTGCAAGAAGAACTCGATCGCATTGCTCAATCAGTGGCGATCGGCAACCCGCTGATCAACGCAGCTTTTACCGTCCAGAACATTCGTCAACAGCTACAAAGTCGTGAGTTCTCGGCAATCCACTGGAAAACACACGGAACCTTCAGCTCTGACCCCGCAGAAACTTACGTTGTGGCCTATCAAGAACGCATTACCACCCATACCTTAAATGATTTGATTCAAGTTGGCAGTCGGGGTGGCATCCGCCCTCTCGAACTGTTGGTTTTAAGCGCCTGTGAAACGGCTCGTGGCGATAATCGGGCTGTCTTAGGATTAGCAGGACTTGCCGCAAGAACGGGAACTCGTAGCGTTCTATCAACATTATGGGTCGCGCAAGATACTCCCAACACCGAGTTTATGGCACGGTTTTATCAGTCGCTGTCTCAATCCGGAATCACAAAGGCGGAAGCGGTTCGTCAGGCACAGCTTGCCTTAATTCAAACCAGCGGACATACCACGCCTCACATTTGGGCAAACTACGTATTGATTGGTAACTGGCTATAGATTGCGCGCTGGATCAAGGAAACGGTGCCAATCGATGTAACAAGTCATTTTCATGGCGAAACAGACCTCTTTTGCCCGTCAAATGGCTCAAGTTTGCTCAAAGTCATCACCTCAATCGGCTCTGCTAACATTTCTTCATACGCCTTCAACACTTGCTTCACGTAAGGTTGCTGAAAGTGAGCATCCAGTGCCGCCTGGTCTTTCCAGTTTTCATACAGCACAAAAACGGTTGGGTCTGTTGTATCGATTAACAAATCAAACGTGATACAGTCAGATTCTGTACGAGTGGGAGCCAGCAAATTCAATAAATCTTGCTGCATTCGGTCTTCCAATCCAGGTTTGGCTTTAATCCGGGCAATGATCGTCAGTCGCGCTGACATCGTGAATCTCCTGAAATAGTGTGATTAATACTGCGTCGGTTATTTCACGACTTGAGGTTCAGTGCTTTGGGGTTCAAGCACATCTGTTTGCTTGAGAGTTTATTGCACACAAATGCCTGCCCTGTGGCTAAACAGCTTTGCTGTTGCTGCTCGGGGAACTTGCCGTTCCATCAAGCTGCTGCTGCGCCTCTAGCTGTTTGTAGTAGCTAATCTTCCACTGAATCGCTTCTAGATTACGCTGGAGTTCCTGAATGTGTGTCTGAACATCGCGTTCGTGTGTTTCCAGGATGGCACGCCGATCGCCAACTGCCTCGGGTCGCTCCCGAAACAACCAGGCAAACTCCTGCATTTTCCGAATTGGCATTCCCGTCATCCGTAGACGGGTCAAAAACTCAATTCGCGCCATATCTTCTGCCGAATAGCAACGATGCCCACTTCTGGCGCGATCGATGGGCTCCAGCAAGCCATTGCGTTCGTAGTAGCGCAGGGTGTGTGCGCTCAATCCAGTTTGCTGGGCAACCTGTTGAATCGTCAGGGTCTGCATAAAACTTACCTCAGAAGCATGATTCCACCTTAGAACTTAGAGTGCACTCTAAGTCAAGTCCTGCTGCATCAAATGGTGTGTAGTGTCCTAGACGTGTGGTTATTGTTCCATAGGGTCGTTATATATAACGACCCTACGATTGAAACAACAGATCTGGAACACCACCGACTCATGCGGGCGATCGCCGCTAATGTTTCCAGTGTCAAATCGTGATCGAGATGGTCATGAATATAATCCACCACTTGCCGCAATATTCGTTTAGGCAACCCATTGACAATTGAAGGCAGCAAACAGTTCTGAATTGAATAATGTCGTAACAGATGCGCCATTAATGCCATTGCCATTGCATCCACATACAAGCGACCACCAATTCCACCGGATTCTAATTCTGCTTTCAACGTCAATCCAATATTATAAATCAGGGGATCGGCAGGATTGATGATGGGCAGCAGTTCTACAGAGTTGACATCCGTTGTGTCAGCGATTTGCCGTATCAATAACTCTGGTTCAAATGCCAGCATCATAAACTGATGCTCTGTTTCCCAATATGCCCAACTGCGACTATTGCCGGGTAACACTCGAACCGTTCCATAACTCACCGGATTTAACTGGTTTTCTCCTTCAAAGGTTTCAATGATGGGCGATCGCAAGGCGCGATCGTTAATGATGATGCGATGCTGCGGACAGGAATGCTCAACCATTTCAAAGGGAGACTGGCGATAATATTGCAAGTAAAGCCCACCCCAATCGGTTGCATGGTTGGACAGTAGTGCCCCGTTTGGATAGATCTTTGTAAGCTCTTTCCCAGTTACATGAATCCTCAGAGCTTTGCTTGCTGCCATGACTCACAGCCTCCCTATCCAACTCAATTGCCATCAATTGCCTAGTCGATATGACTTTATATTAACGCGAGCTTTGCACTTGAGTGTCGTGCTACGAGGGCGAATTTGCCAAAGAATAGCTGGTTTTGGTTAAGGTGTCATTCGATGCTATTGGGCATGAGAACTGCCTACGCAGCAACCAGTTCGCTGATTTTGGTACGAGCGTTGGCGATCGATTCTGCCAACTTTTGTCCACCATACTCATCGTTTTCGACATGAACAAAGGTGATATCCGTGATGCCCATGAATCCAAAAACGGTGATCAGATAGGGATCATGGTGATTCATCGTCTCGTAGCGTCCACCGGGGTGAAAGCCAGAATCACCACGGGCTTCAATGACAAACATTTTCTTACCCAGCACCAGCGGTTTGAACACATTAGCAGCATCATTGGGTTCAAACGCAACGGTGCGTCCGATTCGCACAATCTGATCAATGTAAGCCTTGAACCCACTGGGAACGCTGAAGTTGTACATCGGAACACCGACGACATAGACATCAGCAGCTAAGAATTCATCCACCAGTTCATCACTCAAACGAATCGCTTCACGCAGTTCCGGCGTGTGTTGCTCCGGTGGTGAGAATGCAGCCGCAATCCAGGGTTCATCCACATGGGGAATGGGATTGCGTCCCACATCGCGATAGGTGACGGTATCGTTGGGATGCGCTTGTTTCCATTGTTCAACAAATTCTCTGGTCATACGGCGCGAATGAGAACGTTCTCCACGCGGACTCGCATCAATGTGCAATAGATGTGCCATAGTTGTGAATCTCCTGTTTCTACACTAAAGACTCTATTTTTGAAATCTGAATTGTGTTTGCATCTTGCGGTATTTGCGAAGCAGCGTGTAGGTCTTCCAATGTCACATGCCTCATGAATTTGCCACTGACGATCGCGGCCTGGTCGTTCTCAATTGCCCATTCCTCAGCGCAACACTTTGACCAGCGCAGCTGCTTCCTCATTTCCGTAACCTAACTGACCCACCCATCCTGTCGAGCCAGGCTCAGGGTTGGGACAATCTTCTGGTTGAGCAATTTCAGCACCCACCTGGCGAGGAGAAAAGTCATTTCAACGAGGAACATGCCATTTGTTTGTCGCTGGCTCCCCGTCCGGTACGCTTGCTGCAAATTAAAGGCGGCAGAACCTATGTCGGGATGCATTCTAGAGGGGACGTTTCGCTCACGCCTGCTCAGGTTCCGTCGTATTTCCGCTGGGAAAGCGATGATGCCTGTTTGCAAATTCGGATTGCGTCGCAGTTCATGCAGACCGTTGCCAGAGAGACCATCGCCACTGATCCCGATTGCTTAGAATTGCGCCTGGAATTTCAAACTCGCGATCCACAGCTTGAAGCGATCGGCATGATGTTGCTGGCTGAACTCAAACAGGAAAGCGTAGGTGGCAGACTCTACATTGAATCCCTGTCCAATTTGCTGGCCGTGCATTTGCTCCGACAATACGCCGCTCCCAAATCTCGATTGATCGTTTACGAAAGCGGTTTATCTGAGCGCCAAATTTTGCAAGTCGTAGACTACATTGATGCCCATCTGAATCAAGACATCAAGCTGGCTGACCTGGCGGCATTACTGGGTATCAGTGAATCCCATCTCAGTCACCGATTCAAACGGGCAATTGGCATGACTCCCCATCAATATCTGCTGCAACAGCGAATTGAACGGGCAAAGCAGTTATTGAAGCACAGCGATCGCTCCATCATCGACATTGCTTTTCTGTGCGGATTTAATAGCCACAGTCATCTCAGTAAACAGTTTCGACAACTCACAGGCATAACACCCAAAGCCTACAGAGCAAATTAAACAATCTTGCTGACGTTTTGCTGTCACAATGCAACTTGAGCGATCGCATTCATGCCCCCGTTATCAACTGCCCTTTATTTCTTTGCGAAAACTATTAAATATGCGGATCTTGGTTATTGAGGATGACGAATTTATTGCCCACGTACTAACAACCATCCTTACCAGTCAAAACTATGCAGTTGAAGTTGCCACCGATGGTCAGGCAGGGTGGGATCTCGTTGAAGCATTTGACTACGATCTGGTGATGCTGGATGTCATGCTCCCTAAGCTAGATGGAATTAGCCTTTGCCGTCAGATCCGCTCAAAAGGCTTGCAGATGCCCATTCTGTTGCTAACAGGACAAGACAGTGGTCACGATAAAGCGATCGGGCTGGATGCGGGTGCTGATGATTATGTGGTGAAACCGTTTGATGAAGAGGAGCTGGTGGCACGGGTGCGGGCCCTGTTGCGTCGAGGAGGTGCGATCGCCCAACCCGTTCTGACATGGAGAGATTTGCGACTTGACCCCAGTAGCTGTGAAGTAACTTATGGCATACAGCCCTTATCCTTGACTCCCAAAGAATATGCCCTGTTGGAACTCTTTTGCGGAATAGTCGGCGGGTAT
>JAAUSG010000044.1 GCA_012034055.1 Leptolyngbyaceae cyanobacterium RU_5_1
CATAGGTAGACTTTGCACGCTTTGCTACAAACAGGAGGACTTTTAAAACATCCTCTTACGCCATCAGGAAATTTACAGTAAGAAATTGTTATCGTAAGCTGATAGATTCCGTGATCAAAGTGGGTAAGATAGCTCCATCATGCCCCGCGTTGTGTTCAGTTCAACCCAAACACTCCCCGTTGATCGTTGGCAGGTTGAGGTTCTGCACAATAGTTCAGCATTTAGTGATAAGAAGTTTGTAAATTTTTCAAGAAACGTTTCATAACTCCCCTTAACCACCGCAGCAAGTCCCCTGGCTTCGTGGTACAAGATCCCTGTTGCATGTCTTCATTTACACCCTGTTCCTCAATCGTTTTAGATGACTTAGGTTACGATTAATGCCTGAATCCTAAACCACATCCAGCGCGGAGCCTGTAGCTTTCCTTTGAGAAAAACTCCAGATCTGGACGTGGGTAAGGGTTAGATCTTTGGAAGCCATGTGCAGTTGAGTTTTCAAAATCTAAAATCAACAATCTCAAATCAGCAATCAGCAATCTCAAATGGTTGCATCCCTGGAAACCCGTTCTAATAGCAGGAAGTCGCTATGTCAGACCGCAAGTTAGCCAAAATCGTCCAGAAACTCTTCAGTCAAATCTGGAAGTTGTCTCGCAGCCTGTCTAAGGGGCTTGTTACCTGGCTTTTGCGGACAGCGATGCTGATGACTCGGCGGCGGGCAACGGCAGGCTTTGTGTTGCCAACGGCAGTTTTCCTGGTGCTGGTTGTCTCGCTGACGGCCGGTGCCCTCAGTTATCGTGCTTATAACAACAGCACGCGCGTGATTGGCAATGTCCAGAGTCGAGAGATTTATAACGCAGCGACTCCAGCGATCGATCGCGCCCGGGCCAAACTGGAATACCTCTTCAAAGATCCTCGCTATCCGGGTGGCGTTCCCTCCGAGGGATTCCTGGTCTCCATGATGTTAAATGACGGACGCGAGGTTAAAGGTGTAAAAGCCACTCCAAATGAGGAGGGTATTAAAGATGCCACCAAAGAAAAAGATCCCTACACCTTCCTGGACGAGGAACGGGTAGACCTGAATGGCAGCGGTAATGACAATGCCTGGGTCTACCATGACGACACCACCAAATCCAGCATCATCTACTCCATTACCTTCTCCACACCCCCAGACGACGCAAATGCAGGTTCAGGCACGAGCTTGTATGGCTGGCAAAAGCTGCTAAAGATGAATGACTCTGATAAAGCTAAAGGAACGGGTGATCCAGCGGCAGGTCCCTTTGTTCGCACTGGTCCGTTAAACAATAGTGAAGCCGTAACCTGTTCAGTATCCGGGGGGGGGAGCAGTGTGGAGGCGGGGTGGTATGCAGATGCTGGCAGTACCGCCACCCTGCGCAAACGGTTTCAGGTCAATGCATTCGTGGTTAAGGATGAAGCCGGACAAAGCACGGGAAAACCTGCCAGTTTCACTACCCTGGAATTTCTGCAAGACCGCCAGTTAGATCGGGGAAACAAATGGGGAGCCTGGTTCCGAAACGACCTGGAAATTTATCCTGGGGCGACCTTCAACTGGAATGGGGCGATGCACACCGAAGGTAGCTTGTTGATTGGACAAAATGAGAAAGATGGAAGTGCGTTCAATGCCTATTTGATCAGTTCCCCCAGCTCATGCTTGTTCACGCCCACAACCAACTCTGAAATTTCAATTAGAGAGTATACCAATCCAGACAATGCCACTGAAAAGTTCTATGGTGTTGCCGCGGCTGGCAGAATGTCTAGAGCGGGTTACTACGGTGGCTCATTTCCAGTCCATGTTTACGACGGCAAAGGCTACGACGACACTAACAATCTTGAGGAAGACACGGACTGGAAAAAGGGATCTAAGAATCCGATCGGAATATCCCAGAACCCCTCCATCATCGTGACGCAGGATGGCTACGCCGCTAGACAGGCTAACCTATCCAACGTGGATGATCGCCTCACCCTGGACGAAATCCAAGAGAATGTCTTCTTTGAAGGAGAGCGCTTCACGATTGACACTCAGGGAACTCGACCTTACGTAGATGATACCTACCGGGCAGACGATCGCTACGGACCAAAAGCAGTCTATACGAGCGAGGTAAAATCGCCCGATGGTCAGATAGGACAGCCCATTCCAGATAGCGACACCAATAAAAGTAAGTTAACGAGTCAGCCTGTTAGCAGTGATGATGTTGGGCTGGATGGCTACTGGGAACGCCGCGCGATGACAAGCGGACTGCGCATCCTGGTCGGACAACGGCTGGAACTGGGAAATCCCTTCGGCTGGACACCTCCCCAAGACCGTCCAGATACAACTCGACAGCAACCTGATGTAACGCCTGCAGCGGGTGACGGTAACGTTTTGGATTTGCGCCAATCAAGCTATGCCGCCGCGACAACTGGTGTCAACGCCGATCCTAATTTCAGTGATAACGAAGGCGATCCCCTCTATCCGCCGCATCGATTCAACGATCCTACCCGTGCTCACGAAGAGCGTCAGCGGCAGGCGCTGCGAGATAACCTGGCGGCGGTGCAAGGAGCTGCGGTTTACCATTACTCCCTGACTGGCGGAACCACTCCCGCCGCCTGTCTGGCCACTACTGCCCATCCCGGCACTCCCCTCACCCTCCAACAGTCCGTCAACTTCCTGCCCAATAAGTACATCAGCGCTACAGAACCCTGGTTCGATTTCTTCTACGGCAAGGGCACCAACGGCTGGGAGTTTACGCCACCTGATATTACGTCTACTGCCGTACAGACTGCCCTACTCAACCTGGCAACCTTTGCGGGTGATTATGATCCAATCAGCAAACTAGGCGGTGCCTATCCCCCCACTCAAGGGGACAGAATCTATCCTGATCCGGTGCTGACGATGTGGGGTAACTTTTCCAATCTACGCCGGGCATTGACAGACAGCATCAACAGCCCCGCTGACGCAAGCTACCAGCACACGGCAGCCTGCACCCTTGGCATGTTGGCACACAGCATCAACCAGGTGCGGCAGTTTACCCCCGGCACGGGTAATGAGGCTGATAAAAGCGCTCTGGGAGATCTTCTGCTCGAATTGATGAATGGAAACGTTGCCGATGGAGAGGTTTTAGACAAATGGCAGCTAGGAACCTACAACTATGCTCAAGCAACCGGTGCTCCTACTCCCGCTAACTATAACCCTCGTGACTACGATCGCGTCACGCCAGAAATGTTCTTGGCCGCATTGCGGAAAAAACTGGCTGACCCTGCCCTCAGCATTCCTGAACCTGAGAATGACGATAGATATAAACTGGCGTTGCTGATCCATGAGCAGTTTCAGATTCGCCGCGATCGCACCTTTGGCTTCCGGCCATCTCCAGCCGCCAACACCTGGAACTACAATCCCTTTGTCGTTCAGCTTCCTGGTGTTAGCAACTCTACCGCTTGGTCGGCAGCCTGTGATCCCAACATCTTCAATGTAGTAGGTAGTACAGCGGTAGATCCGACTTCAGCCGACAAAAGCGGAGCAAATATTAACATTACCAATGATGCTGTTTTGGGAGCAGCAGCTCGCCAGCGGCTGGCGCTATCTCGTATGTGCAGTACCGTCATTCCACCCGGATCGGTTCATGACTTCCCCGGTGATTACAACTACCCAGCACGAGGTATCACCGCAGGGGATAACGTGAAGTTTCTTCCAGACTCGGGTGCTACTGCCATCCTTCAACGTGTCACTGAAGCAGAACTACCTACTTACCTGACAACCAGCAATAACAATTTGAAGTTTAGATCTGCTCCGCTGAACGCCACGCCTTACATTGATGACGATAAAGACTATAAGCGTGCATTGATTGCACCCGAATTTCCCTCGCTGTACTATATCTTTCCTGAATTCGCTCATACCCAGGCTGGTAGCGACACTGTACCGGCAGGCATCGATCACCGTCAGCCGGGAGGTAACACTACTCTAGACAATGCCGCCAGTACCCTTCCTGCGGCGTTCCGACCGTGGGCAGAGCCTTATGTTGCTAAAGCGGTTAATCTTAATGGAGCTGGTACCTACACAGCGTTAACTGGAACAACCATTTCGGCTGACATCGCCTATCCACCAGATGGTATTGCCATAACCAATAAGCCAGGAGCAATTACTAGCTTCAATTACAAAGCGTTGCCGGTATTCCCGGTTGCCGATCAGTCAGTCAGCCTGGGTATCACTCCCCGTGCTTTAGGTGATTGGAAATTGCCGAAGAGTACCACTGTTACGGTTCCGAATGCTGCGAGTAATGCTCCACCTAATTTGATTCGCACACCAGCTGGCATAGCCGCTGTTCCCTTTGTGGATCGGGTGCTGTTCAACGGACGGGAGTGGTTACCCTCGCGGGTGCTGGATATCGACCTGGATTTGTTGCGGAATAACTCTCCAGGTACAGGAGAAACCTGGTTACCGGTGAGCGGCATTGTCTATGCCTTCCGGGAAGATGCGGTGCGCGAAGATGCCATTGTTCGTCCAAAAGATGACACCACCGTTCCCCCAGATCTTGCCGATGTGAAGCAAACCAATGCCAGAACCCCCGGTTCTGAAACAGACCCAACTCTGGCGAAGGGAACAATATCCACCAAGCCGGTAGATTTCGTTCCTGACCCGGATCGCCGTCCGCATGGCTTCCGGTTGCGCAATGGCGCACAACTGAGACGAACGGCTGGTGGAGTTCCCGACAACAAAAACATTCGTGGACTCTCCTTCTTCTCCGACAACCTCGCCTACATCATGGGGGATTTCAATAAGCATCAGACAACAGGCGGAGCAGACTTAGAAGAGTTCATTCCAGCTCAACACATTCTGAATAAGACATACAACTCCGAGGAGTTCTATACCGATCGCAAGAACCTCGACGATCGCTTTGCCAGACCCACTGAAGACCTCTGGCGACCCTCGGAAGTCTTGGCAGATACAGTCACCCTGCTCTCCAATACCTTCTGCGATGGCAGTGTGATTGATACCTTCATGACCGCTGGCGAAGATGCCGCTGGCCACTTTTTGCCAATTGGGACGGGTACGGGTAACAACGCTGAAAACCGCAAGGTTTATCAGCAACTGGGCGGTAGCGGTGCAGCGGTTTACAATAGCCAGGCGAGAGCCTTGTTTGGTCAGGGCTGCGTCACGAATGGTGCAACCTCGTTCCTCAACCAAAATCGCCCTGAAGAGGAGCTGCTACCGAATTGGGATTGGATCCGGGAGAATCCAGGCGATCCATTCTCTCCAGTCAAAATCTCCCGGAATGGCAATAGTTTCATCGTTGCCCCTCCTCCCACGACTGCCAGTGCTCCAAAAACGCCCGTTGAGTATAGCGGTAAGTACAATATCGGCGCAACACCGGTAACAATTGCTGGCAGCTACTTCAAGATTTCTGAGCCTAGCTCAAGCGACATTGATGAGGACAGACCTCTACAGAATGCCAGTGATACAACCATCAACACGATCATGATTAGCGGAATTGTGCCGTCGCGAGATAAGCAGTCCTACGGGGGGCTGCAAAACTTCCCGCGCTTCCTGGAGTGGTGGGAGGGTAAGAATCTCAAGTTTCTGGGTGCCTTCCTGCAGCTCAACTTCAGCAACTATGCCACCGCTCCCTTTGACCAAGATGTTTGGGAACCTGGTCTGGCATCCGTAACCAATGAAATTACTGACTACTACGGTTCTGCACCCAACCGGCGCTGGGGATACGATGTGGCACTGCAGCTAGCCCCAGCCGGTCCAGCGGCGACCCGCTTTGTCACCGCAGGCACCAAGAAAAATGAGTTCTACAATGAACCAGCCGCCAATGACCCTTACATGCAAAGCCTCTGCACGGCTCTGAAAACCAATTCAGCTGCAGCACTAGGCGGTGTGCCAATGACGAATCTCAACTGTCCAAAATGATCACGACGGATGGGTAGTCAGGCTTTTCTCTGTGCTACCCATCCCCAATTCAGCCGTTTATACCTCTGATTGCCACTGAGCACGGATTATTCAAAGCCGATTATGAGGAAACTCCTATGCCCGTTCGCAACGATCTTTCATCCTCCGTCTTGCGGCGGCTGATCCTGGCTTGCCGCACGCAAACTGGCGCGATCGCCAACCTCGCCAACCCCTCCGAACAAGGTCTCTCGCTGATTGAGTGCCTGGTTGCCATCATTATTATTACGCTGACCGTGGTCGTCATCACTCCACCCGTCTTTTTGGCGACCGCAACCCGCATTCAGTCTCGACGAGCGGAGCAGGCAAACCAAATTGCCCAGGCAGAAATTGATCGGGTGCGGGCGATCGTCGAACGACCGTCGAGTAAGTCGTACACGGTGAACGAGCTGCCAGACAGCATTGGGAAAGCGGCGGTCGAAAGTTTTGGAGCGGCGGCGACGGTTAAAGATGCATTGCTCTCTTCGTCATCAGCCTGTGGCAAAACCAAATATCCTCAAGCAACACTTGTGGCAACGACTGAGCTGGTACCCGTCGATATTAATGGAGATTGCAACGCAGAATTTGCAATGCAGGTGTATCGCAATCAGGGATGCCCCGACCCAGCGGTTGGTACGGCTCCTCCCGATTCTTTCCTGATTGGGGTTCGAGTGTACGCTTACGATCCAGACCAAGCCCTGCCATCTCTCACAACTGAGCGTGCGACTCTTAGCTTGACCAGTGGACGAAGAGACCAGGGTGACGGTTCGCGAAAACCATTACAGGCACTTTATTCCAGGATTGCTAACAGCAACAGTGATAAATCGATTGAGTGTGTTGCGAAGAAAATCGATTGAGTGTGTTGCGAAATCGATCAGATTTGCCTGAACTCCCAAGCCACTCATCTACAACTATGCTCAGACCTATGGCTAAAACTCTCTTGACCAATCGACTCAAGCCTCTGCGAGGGATTTTCAAGCGCCGCCGCAACGCAGGATTTACGCTCACCGAGTTATTGGTATCAATGATCATCGGTGCATTAATGACAGTCATGTTACTGTCACTGGTTGTGGATCTAACCAAGACCAACCAAGAGGATGCGGCTCGTAGCCAGGTTCAACTGGATATGCAAGCCGCGCTGGATTACGTTGCTCAAGACTTGCGAGAGGCAGTGTTTGTTTACAACGGAGAGTGTCTAGCTGGGAATGGGATTCCGACCGCAACCGACTTCGATAAGCAATGTCCTGGGATCGTGAATTATATCCCAGAAGAGATGAATCGAGATGGTAGAACTTCAGTATTAGCGTTCTGGCGAGCAGAACCACTACCCAAGAAAATTCGTGATATATGCGGGAAAAATGCAACTAACCTTACGAATCTAGTGGAAGCACAAGTAGTTCCCTGTATATCTGGAGCAACCTACTCACTGGTCGTGTATGCAATTGATACGACGAATGTGAGTAACCTTTGGAAGGGAAATGCCCGACTCGTTCGTTACAAATTGAGCCAATTCCCTGATGACCC
This sequence comes from Leptolyngbyaceae cyanobacterium RU_5_1, assembly GCA_012034055.1. Classification (GTDB taxonomy): domain Bacteria; phylum Cyanobacteriota; class Cyanobacteriia; order Leptolyngbyales; family Leptolyngbyaceae; genus JAAUSG01. The sequence continues at coordinate 7,445 of JAAUSG010000044.1, forward strand.
TGCTGATGAGCAAGACCAGAATCAGGGATATGTGAACCCACTCAGGAGTGCAGACTTGACCTTTCAGCAGTGGCCCCTGCAGCTCTCAAAAGGCGAGGTCAGCGATCGCCAGAATACAGAAGCCTACAAGCCAGGAAAACCCAATAATCAGCCCTTCGTATTAGTAGACTTTGTGGACGATCGCGGAGCGGTGGTGGAGGACAAGGACGGAAAACCCGTTCCCGTTACTCCTTCCTGCGAAGAGTTCGGAACCGACCCACCGAGTCAGGCCAATGCTTTAAGTCCAAAAAACACCAAGGTTCGCGGTTTTTACGCCTGTGTCCGAAATGGTGGGCTGGGCAGTGCTAACCAGGAAGGAGCAAATCAAGATGTCTTGCTCACCCTGGTTGGCAATGTGACTGGGCAAAGTGGCTTTGCTAAGGAATACGATAACAAGAACCGTCTGTCTCCCTTGCAGACGCGGGTTCTGGTTCGCGGTGCCGTTAGAAAATCATAGATTGGGTTAGGAGCAGCGACAATGAAGACGTGGATTTTGCGCATTCGACGCAAGCGTTCTATTGCAGGTTTCACCCTGCTGGAAGTGCTGGTGGTGATCATCATCGTCGGAATTTTGTTCGCGATCGCGGCTCCTGGTTGGAATGCTCTCATGAATCGCCAGCGAGTCAACACAGTACGGGATCAAGTCGTCCAGATCATTCGACAAGCCCAAAATGATGCCCGTCGTACTCACATTCCTAGAGTTGTAGTCTTTGATTCCCCTGCCGATCGCGCTCCTCGAGCAGCAGTCCTTCCTCTGCAGCTAGATGTCACAACCGATGGAATAGCAGGGCTTCCTGTTCTTAAGCCTACTATCAGCAATTGGCAAACCCTTGGCAATGGCGATATCCGGGCAGGAGTACTAGAGTTTTCTACCGATCCCGCTCCGACAAAAGCCTTTGACCAGATCGTGTTTGACAGTAATGGGGCTGTTGCTCAATTCTCGTTAGATAATGCAAAACCACTGAATGCAAGCAAGCCTCGTATTTTTGCAGTGAAAGTGCGTCAAAAAAATACGTCTGTTGAAACTGAACGTTGTGTGGTTGTTTCAACTCTGCTTGGTGGGATTCGTTTGGCAGAAGGAAAAGATTGCGAATTCCCAGCATAGATGTTTGATTCTTGAGCGTTAGCTGATGTTGCAAATCTGTTGTGTAAGAGATAGCAGGTGTGGACTTCAAGCATCTGGTTTTTGGATCTAGCATCTAATACCTGGTACCTGATACCTTAAACCTAACACCCTCAAAGTGCTTAACTGTGCCGACCAAGCGTCAGGATAATTACATCGCCCGCAGTGTAATGTTGCTGTGCATGGGAACAGCAACCATGCTGTGGGTCGTGCAGTGGGGTGCGCTGGGAAGTCGCCTAGACGCCGGAATTGCCCAACTCAAACGAGTCAGGGGCATTGAGCGCCAGCGGAAACTGGCCGCTCAATCAGCTGACCAGGCAAGGAAATTAGACCGGCAAGCCAAATCAGCCAGCCAGGTCAGCAAACCCGTTGGAGACACTCAACTGGTTGTGGATCTGAGCGATCGCATTGTTCACTTCCATAAAGGCACCCAGGTTCTGAACAGCTACGAACTGGCAGTTGCCCAAGAAGGCTGGGAAACACCAACCGGATCCTTTCAGATCGCCGATATGGAGCGCGACCCAATTTGGGTTCACCCAATCACCGGAGTCGCTGTACCCGCCGGCCCCGACAATCCTCTAGGAGTCGCCTGGATCGGCTTCTGGTCTGACGGAAAAACCGAGATTGGCTTCCACGGCACCAACCAGGAAGAGTTGATTGGACAAGCCGTGTCTCATGGCTGCCTGCGGATGCGGAATCAAGACATTGAAGCGTTGTATGCGCAGGTTACGGAGGGAACGCTGGTAATCGTGCGGCAATAAGAAGCTGTAGGATGGGCAAAGTGCAATTGCCCATCCTACTTCTGTGGTCGCAAAATCCAATGCTTGGGGGGCAGCCCCCAAACCCCCGAATTCAGGGGACGGTTGCGTCCCCGTAGCTTGCTTCTGCGCAGCAGTACCCCCTCCAAAAGGTGCGATCGGTTGGGTGCAAAAGGCCCTGGTACAACCAGATTAGATAGCTATACCACAGTCTTTGTTAAATACAGCTAATCCCTTGCGGGGGTGTGGGGGAGTTAGAACCCCACGCAGCGGGGGTGCGGGGGGAAGACCCCCGGCGTCAATTCAACAACGGAGCATCCTCTTTAATGTCTTTCGCCACAATGAAACCACCCTGGGGGGTTGGGGGGATCTCTAGACTGACAACACTAACCAAGAAGTATTGAGTTATAACCTGACTGAGATTGCTGCCGTTGGAGAGTCAGATGAAAATTTCAACTGCGATACTGCCCCCATTTTGGGTTCTCGATCCCTTGCTGCAAAGCTGGTTGGTTGAGGATATTGGGCGAGGCGATCGCACCACGGCTCCCCTATTTCCCCACCAGGCTCCGACTGGTAACGCCGCATGGATTGCCAAAGAAGCAGGCATCATTGCCGGACTACCGATCGCCGCCAGAGTATTCAAACTCCTGAATCAGCAGGTTAGTTTTGAGGCGAAGGTGAGGGAGGGAGAGGCGATTGAGAAGGGCACGGCGATCGCTCTGCTCACGGGTCCTTTGGATGCCTTACTAACCGGCGAACGGGTGGCATTAAATCTGGCCATGCGGTTGAGTGGAATTGCCAGCACCACTCGCCAGTACGTGGAACAGATTGCCGATTTACCGGCCCAACTGGTAGACACGCGCAAAACCACACCTGGATTGCGGCTGCTAGAAAAGTATGCCACTCAGGTGGGCGGAGCCGTGAACCATCGACTGGGACTCGATGATGGCGTCATGATTAAAGACAACCACATCGCTGCAGCAGGCGGAATTGCCGCCGCGATCGCCCAGATCCGCCCCGCCATTCCCTACCCATCCAGCATTGAAGTCGAAACAGAAACCTTAGCGCAGGTCGCGGAAGCATTGCAGCATGGAGCCGACATCATCATGCTAGACAACATGCCCATCGAGATGACGGCGCAAGCCGTGCAGATCATTCGTCAGCACAATTCACGTACCCGGATCGAAGCCTCTGGCAATGTCACCCTGGAAACGATTCGAGCGATCGCTCAAACTGGCGTAGACTACATCTCCAGCAGTGCTCCTGTGACGCGATCGTCCTGGTTAGACTTGAGTATGCAAATTGACTAATCTCTTACTTCTTTGAGATGAAATGTACCCAGAACGAACCGTCTGGAATGCACAAGCGACGAATCATTGAGTACGAGTAATTCACATACCTGCCTTTTAGATTGCTGACACCAGGGACGTTCAAATTGTAGCCCCAGGAATTCCACTCCCCCCACGGATCATGCACCAGAAATCCAGTTTCATCGAAGCCTACAGCAACCACAATGTGACCAAACGATGTGAAATATCCGTGAATCACATTTGGCTTGCCATCCGCTAGCCAGTCTTTCACCTGTTCGATCTTGGCATCACTTCTAAACTCATCCCGGCAGCCATACGCTTCAACAATCGTTGCCAAATCGTGGGGATTGTGTCTGCTGAGTCTACGACTTTCAGCATACCGATACAGTTCGTCTTCAAACTGTCCTGAAGTTTCCCTGCGCTTGGCCCCTAAAAACTCTAAACACATCGCCAGGGATGTGACGTTGCAAGAACCACTCGGATTCTCCATATTGTCCCGTTGTGATTTATACGGCACATTGAGTTTGAGGGTCTTAGGGCTGAGCTTAGGGTAAACAACTTTGCCGTCTCTAAGAATCTGAACATGTTCCCCAAAGGCATACCAGGTGTTAAACCCTTTGAAGGACTCTTTCGCAAAGGCAACTCTGATATGGTTACGTTCAGGAGAGCTATACGATGTAATTTCCAATACCTTACCGACTTCGAGCATTTGCTTCTCGGTCTCCGGTAATTCAGTGGCTTGGATGGGTCGCCGTTTGAGGATCGTGGGGTTGATAATCTTAAGGACTGTAGACATGATGACATCCCGAATGTCTGAGTGCAGTATTAGCCTGGTTGCTCCAGCTTAGGAACAGAAAAGTTTGTTTAGAGCAAAAATTGAGTATGGCGTCATTTTAGCGAGTCGTTCTACCGCAAAAGGGAATTATTACTGAATTGACACATGTTTGACAGTGGCTATGACGCCTACTTCTCGATTCAAAAGGAGGCCGATCTATTCCAGAAATGGACAGGGATCTATGAAAGGAACAGCCTGATTGTTAGATTAGATCAGCGTCTCAATCAGGCGCTTGCGGCTCAATCTTTGCTGAAATTTCGATTTTGCTATGAACTCAACGATCGCTGATCTGAAAACCCGATTTGAGCAGGCATTGGTTGCTGCGTTCGGCGAGGATTATGCCAATACGGATCCACTGCTGGTGCCAACCAGTAATCCCAAATTTGGCGACTACCAGGCCAATGTGGCGATGTCGCTGGCAAAGCCCTTGGGAAAGGCTCCCAGGGCGATCGCGGAACAACTCCGGCACCATCTGGACGTGTCTGACCTGTGCGAACCGCCAACCGTTGCAGGTCCCGGCTTTATCAACCTGACGCTCAAAACCGCATATTTGGAAGGACAACTACACGCGATTCAAGCCGACCCCCGCTTAGGGGTTGCGTCCGTCAAGGATCCAAAGCGCGTGATTGTAGACTACCCCAGTCCCAACATTGCTAAAGAAATGCACGTTGGGCATTTGCGCCCTGCCATCATTGGAGATTGCATCGCCCGCATTCTAGAGTTTGTGGGTCACGACGTGCAGCGGATCAGCCACGTCGGAGACTGGGGCACCCCTTTTGGGATGTTGATTGCGCACCTGAGAGCGTCCTATCCCAAAGCGCTAACCAGTACAGCGAATCTGGACTTGGGCGACTTATCCACGTTTTACCGTCAAGCCAAGCAGCGGTTCAATGCCGACGAAACCTTCCGTGAAGCAGCTCGATTGTCCGTCGTGCAGCTCCAAGCCGGTGAGCAGGAAACCCTGCACGCCTGGAAAATTGTCTGCGAGCTGTCCAGCCGCTCCTACCAGAAAATTTATGACCTGATGGGAATTTTGCCCGTTATGGAGCGGGGTGAATCGTTTTACAACCCCTTTCTCCCAGATGTGGTGGTGGAACTGGACGCGCTGGGTTTGCTGGTCGAAGACAATGGCGCAAAGTGTGTGTTTCTGGAGGGCTTTACCAATAAGGATGGCAATCCCCTGCCCTTGATTGTTCAGAAATCAGACGGAGGCTACAACTATGCCGCTACCGATCTGGCGGCGATTCGCTATCGGGTTCAGGTCGATCGCGCCCAACGGGTCATTTATCCCGTCGGTGCCGAGCAAACCAATCACTTTGTCCAGATTTTTCAGGTCGGCCGACGGGCAGGCTGGATTACCGATAACGTGGAGTTTTTCCATGCGCCGTTTGGATTCGTGTTGGGCGAGAACGGTCAAAAGCTGAAAACACGAGAGGGAGACGCCATTCCGCTCAAAGAGCTGTTGCATGAGGCGATCGCCCACGCCCGCCAGGATCTGGAAACCCGCCTCGCAGCAGAAGGGCGGCAAGAAACCGACGCATTCATCGCCAACGTTGCCCAGGTGGTTGGCATTGGAGCCGTGAAATACGCCGACCTGAGCCAGAACCGCACTAGCAATTACATCTTCAGCTACGACAAAATGCTGGCCCTGCAGGGCAACACCGCTCCCTACATGCTCTACGCCTACGTGCGTGTCCAGGGCATTAGCCGCAAAGGGCAAATTGACTTCGAGAAGCTGGGAGCCAACGCCAAGATTGTGCTCCAGGAAGAAACGGAACTCGTTCTGGCAAAACACCTGCTCCAACTTGAGGACGTTCTGAACCAGGTCAGCCAGGATTTACTCCCCAACCGCCTCTGTCAGTATCTGTTTGAACTGAGCCAAAAGTTCAACCAATTCTACGATCGCTGCCCCGTCCTGCAAGCCGAAGAACCCCTGCGCACCTCCCGCCTGGTGCTGTGCGATCTGACTGCCCGTACCCTCAAGCTAGGACTCTCTCTACTGGGAATCCCTCTCTTAGAACGCATGTGATTTCTGCAGTTGAAATCAGTAATGAGAATCGTTTTGCCTCATAAGAAGTATTTGCACGATCTAAGTACTGTATGAAATAATGGATGATTGTGTCTAATTCTTTCTCGCTATTTGAGTATGTAAGACTATGGCTAAGGCTAAAGACGTACGGATCATCATTACGTTGGAGTGTACGGAGTGTCGCACGAACCCCGACAAGCGCTCTGTAGGAGTTTCCCGCTACACCACCACCAAAAACCGTCGCAACACCACTGCACGGTTAGAACTAAAAAAATTCTGCCCCCATTGCAACAAGCACACAATGCATAAAGAAATTAAATAGGTAGTTGGTAGTGGGTCATTGGTAGCTGGTAGTGGGTAACAGTATTTCTGCCTCTCACCCACTACCCATTACCCATTACCCATTACCCACCGCTAACCAACCATCAATAACCTACTACTATTCAAACCATGACCTATCTCCGTCGCCGCGTTTCTCCGATCAAACCTGATGAACCCATTGACTACAAAGATGTTGACCTGCTGCGCAAGTTCATCACCGAACGGGGCAAAATTCTTCCTCGTCGCATTACAGGACTAACCGCTAAGCAGCAACGTGACCTGACCCAGGCCATCAAGCGTGCTCGAATCGTGGCGCTACTTCCATTCATTAACAAAGAGGGCTAGGACTTACCCTCCTCACCCCCGCACACTGCAATGGAGAAGGGCACTCTTGTTGAATTTCGGGTCGGCAGCGACAACCCAAACTCCCTCAACGTAATTTCACCTGCAGACAGGCTACGTCAGCGCCGTCTTGCGGTTGTAGAGCGTCCAGAGGGCAAAAAGCATTGGGTTGTCGTGGACGATCGCGGGCAATCCCACACGATCCATCCCCGACAAATTAGTTACGAAGTTGCCGGAACCTACAAACCCTCAGACATCAAAGAGTTTCTCAATCAAGTTGAGCCTTACCTTGATCCCTCCAGTTTGGAGGTTGCCTGGGAGCTGTTGGTCGAAGATGGCGAAACAGTCGATCCGGTCAGCATGGCAATGCTGCTATTTTCAGAGCAAAGCCCGCCATTCTGCTATGCCGCTTACTGGCTGCTTTCGGAAGACAAGCTCTACTTCAAGCTCAAGGGGGAGCGATACGAACCGCGCTCCAAGACACAAGTGACCGAGCTGAAGCACCAGCTGGCAATGGAGGCACAGCGCCAACAGGAATGGCAGGGATTTATCGCTCGGTTGGAGCAGTCGCTAGCGAAGCAACCTGTGGAGTGGCAACGGGGCGATCGCTCCCGGCTTGAGGCCTTAGAACGGTTTGCAGTCCTGGGAGAGGAGGCAACCCATCGGGCCCCCGCGATCGAAACCCTGCTACACTTGAAGCGATCAGAGACCCCGCAGGCAGCCCTTCAACTCCTGGTCGATTTGGGAGTTTGGAGTCCCCACGAGAACCTGTTTCTGCGCCGCAGTCAAATCCCCATTCAGTTTCCACCCAAGGTATTGCAAGTGGCGCAACATCGTTTGACCGCTCCTCCCGCTGACCTCCACGTCGATCGCCTGGACCTGACGCCCCTGAAGGTCTACACCATTGATGATGAGAGCACATGCGAGATTGACGATGGATTAAGCCTGGAGTATTTGCCCGAGGGACAGCAACGCCTCTGGATTCACATTGCCGATCCAACCCGCTGGTTACTGCCCGGCGACGAACTGGATTTGGAAGCCCGTCGCCGCAGCACGACGGTCTACCTGCCCACCGGCATGATTCCCATGTTTCCCTCTGAACTGGCAACGGGACCCATGAGCCTGGTGCAGGGGAAAGTGTGTTGTGCCCTGAGTTTTGGAGTAATTCTGGACGAAACAGGAGCCATTCAGAATTACAGCATTCATGCCAGTCAAATCAAAACCACCTATCGGCTCACCTATGACGATGTCGATGAAATGCTGGAGTTGGGAGGGGTACAGGGAGAGTCGGAGTTGGAAGCGATCGCCCACTGGGCAAAGCGCCGCCAGGGATGGCGGCAGTCCCAGGGTGCAATCAGCATTCACATGCCCGAATCTTCGATCAAAGTTCAAGATGACGAGATTACGATTCACGTTCTCCACAACTCTCAAGCACGCCAGCTTGTTGCCGAAATGATGATCCTGGCGGGAGAAGTGGCTGCCCGCTATGGGCAAGCCCACAATTTACCTATCCCCTTCCGCAACCAGTCCCAACCAGAATTGCCGTCCGACGCAGAACTCTTGCTCCTGCCCGCCGGTCCGGTGCGCTCCTGTGCTATTCGTCGCTGTATGCCCCGCAGTGAACTCAGCATTATGCCGGGTCGCCACGCCAGCCTTGGACTCGCTACCTACACCCAGGTCACCTCTCCAATCCGTCGTTACAGCGATTTGCTGGCCCACTTCCAGATCAAAGCCCATCTGCGCGGTGCTCCCCTCCCGTTCTCTGCCACAGAAATGCAAGAACTCACCCTCAGTATTAGCAACACGGCCTATGAGGCAACCCTGGTAGAACGACAAACTAATCGCTACTGGGGACTGGAATACCTGCGCCGCATGCCGAATGAGGTCTGGCACGCTTTGATGCTGCGCTGGCTCAGGGAACAAGACAATTTAGGACTGATTTTGTTGGAAGATTTAGGACTGGAGCTGGCAATGCGCTTCCATCGTCCGATCGCTCCCGGCGATCGCCTCACACTCCGCGTCAGCCACGCTGATCCTCGACAGGATATTATTCATTTTGAGGAAGTGGTGGCTTGAGGGGATGGGGAGATGGGGAGATGAAGGGATGAAGGGATGAAGGGATGAAGAGCCAGACTTATGAAGCTGATTTTGTGGCATGGACGGCGGAAACGGCTCAGTTGATTCGGGCTGGCAAATTTGAGCAGGTGGATTGGGAGCATGTAGCTGCCGCCAGCAACGAGACTGGTTTGCCCCTAGAAATCTTTCCAGCAGAGCACCCTTACACGACGACCCAGTTCCTTACCTCCGAGTTTCTTCCCAGTGAAAACCTGCAATAGTATTGGTTCTCTAATCTAAAATCTGCTATCTAAAATCGCTGAATTTGACCACAAGCGATCGCCCAACAAGACGAAAGTGAACCATTGCCTCTCTGGTAGAATGCCCACAGCTTCTCAAAAGGACTCTACCAGGATGACTCAGCGCAAGCAGTGGCAGTTGGGATTGACAATCTTCTTGGCAACGGGTGGGCTAATCTCTGCGTCCAACTGTGCGATCGCCCAAAGCAACATCGTCCCAGACAACACTCTGAGGTCCGAACCGTCGAGCGTGACTCCAAATTTCAACGGACTCTACCGATGGAACGATCGCTCTAGTACAGCATGTCAAAAGTTTTGCAACATAGATTAAATAGAGAGTCAGTGCAGACAAGCATTTCAAAGGTTCTTATGTTGCATAACTTATGTCGCGTAACACTAGTGGCAACAGCACCCACACCTATTCCCCGCAATCCAGTCTTAATGCCTGTCTTCTGCCCGTAGATAACGCAATCAATCCAGATATAGGTAGAATCTTAGGATATTGCAAATCCCAACCTTATCAATGGCGCTTAAGATCATCGAACACTTTGATGGCGGCTTTACCTTAGACCCTGATGCAAAATCAGCGTTATTTGAATTGCTAAAGGGTGAAGCGTTCCTACAGCAAGTTGCTCAATCTGCAGGCGGACAGCCGCTTGAATTCACTGAACTGCTGTTTCAACCCGTCCCCTACAGCACGGCAACTCCTAAGGGAATGCCCGCCGCGTTTGAAAAATTTCATACTTCCTCCGACCACATCATCATCAACGTGCCCCCCAACTTCATGTTCAAAGCCAAAATCTTCAAGCCCAGCCGTTTGTGTGCGGTTTATCGGAAAGTGTAAGCGAGACACCCAATGACTTCCCAAACCGAAACTCCTACCCTGTCTAGTCTGAACTTTATTCCCTATATCGACGATCGCGGTTTGCTACCCGATCCATTCCAGGGCAAGGTGGGTGTGTACGCAGTTTTCGATCACGACAACGTCTTGCAGTACATTGGCTACTCCCGGGATGTTTTTCTAAGTCTGAAGCAGCATCTGGTTCGTCGTCCGCAGCAGTGCTACTGGCTGAAGGTGCAGACTATCGATCGCCCTAGCCGCAGTGTGTTGGAAGGTATTCGGGATGCCTGGATTGCGGAGAATGGGGTAATCCCGGTTGGCAACAGTTCCGATGAAGCGGCGTGGAACCAACCCATTGATGCCAAAGCGGTGATGACGGCAGAGGAGCAGAGCAGGTATGCTGCGGCGATCGATGAATTAGCACAGACGAAGACATTGAAACAGGTAGCTCGACGGGTTGAAGCAGAAATTCTGGAAACTCTCAAGTCTCGCGGCGTTCAAGCAGAAATTCGCTTCAATCCAAAGCTAAAGGAAGAGGGACTGCTGGATCTGAAGTAAAGCTTATTTCAATTGCTTCGTTGCTGGAGTCGGTCGTGTTTCAAAGATATTGTTTCCGTCCGTGAGGAACCTTACATACAACGTCCCTACAACAGGTTAACCACAGGTCTGGAACACTACCCATTATCTATCCACCCTGATATTGCACTCGATAGATTCGCCCGTTGGCTTCCTCTGTGAACAGCAAACTGCCATCGGGCAGTGTGAGTAACCCAACGGGTCTGCCCCAGGTATCGGGGCCTGTGGAATTCAGTAAGAATCCGGTCAAGAAATCTTCGTAATAGCCCTGCGATCGCCCATTTTGCCCAAACGGGACAAACACAAGTTTGTAACCTGTACCCTGGTTACGATTCCAGGAGCCGCGAAACGCGACAAATGCACCGTTGCGGTACTTAGTCGGAAACGTTTTCCCATCATAAAACTGCAGCCCTAACGCGGCCGAATGGGCTTGAAACAAAACATCGGGAGTTTGTGTGCGGGCAACTAAATCTGGACGGGTGCTGCGCCCATTTTGGACATAATTCGGGTCAATGAGGTTGGGGCTGAGATAGGCATACGGCCAGCCATAAAAGGCTCCAGATTGGATACGGGTCAAGTAATCTGGCACTAAATCATCTCCCAGCCCATCCCGCTCGTTTACAGTGGTATACAACTCGTTCGTGGTTGGGTGGAAGTCGAGTCCAACCGGGTTGCGGAGTCCAGAGGCAAACGTTTGTTTACCGGACCCATCCAGGTTCATGACCTGCACCGATGCGCGTGGCAACGGTTCCTCGCTATCGTTTGAGCGGGAGCCAACTGAAACGTAAAGTTTTTGTTGGTCAGGCGAAACAATCACGTTGCGCGTCCAATGCTGGTTGTAGCCACCCCCTGGCAGATCTGCAATTTTGGTGCCGGTTCCAGTTAGTTGCTGTTGTCCTTGGGTGTAGGGAAATCGCAAAACGGTGGCTGTGTTTCCAAGAAAAAACGCATTGTCGGTAAAGGCCATACCAAACGGTAAGTTCAAGCCATTGGCAGTCCCAGCAAAAGTTTTGCGCACCTCGGCAACTCCATCCCCATTTGCATCTCGCAGCAGGCGAATCTGATTTTGGCGGGTCTCGGTGACTAATACCTCGCCCGTGGGGGTCAGCGCCAACCAGCGAGGGCGATTTAAGCCTTCAGCAAAAACGTTGACGACAAAGCCGGGTGGCACGCGCAGGACTGGTTTGGCGGGAATCGGCACCACATTCGGTGATTTGCTAGCGCTGGAACTGGAGAATGGACGAGGCAGCTTTCCCAGCGTAATCCGAATGGGTTGAGGCGTGAAGGATTCGGTACGAATTGGATTGGATACAGGGGATTGAGCAGCTTTGGTTTTGGTGATTTGACTCACGTGAGTCGGTTCGGAAGGGGAAGCGGTTGAAGCAGTTGGCTCTGTTTGGGACAAATTCTTGACCTGGCAAGCCGCTAACGTCGCTCCGAGTAGGACAAACAGCATTGCACGATGGAGCATAGCAAATCCTGAAGACGTCATCTCTTACCACGTTAGCGAATCCATCTTGCATAATGGGTAGCGGCATGTTGAAGATGCAATAGGTCGGACCATGGTGGGAGGTTTTATATGAGCGGGTATGACGATGCTCAAGCACTGAGCAAAACTCGGCGATCGCGTCAGTCGCGCAAATCTGCACGGGAGACGCGGCGCGATCGCCTCTATTCCCTCCTCACTATCTGCCTGGTTGCGATCGGATCCGGTTGTACGAATCCACTCCAACCCTCTGGCTCTCCCAGCCCGATCGCAGAAAACGCCCAGTCCCACAGCATCTCCAGGCGCTGTTCCCGCCAGCCCGATCGCAACTCCCACACCCAGCCCATCGGCAACCGCCTCGCCAACCCCCTCCCAATCGCCAACCTCTGGGAAACCCGCAGCCGTTAGCACCATTGAAACCAGGCTCAGCGGGTTGATCAGCAAGCAGGCAAGCGTGACCGTGCAGTCTGTTGATTGTCCGATCACGATTGAGCAGAAGCCAGGAAAAACCTATGAGTGCCAGGTCACTTCGGATGTCGGAGCCTTCACCGTTGTCGTAGAACCGACCGGGACGGGGGAACAGTTTCGCTGGGGGACGAAGGGATTATTACTGTTATCTAAGCTCGATGAATTTATTCAACGAAGTGCGCAGAGCCAAGGGGTTGGCAAGGTCACGGTTGACTGTGGTGGCAAAGTGCGGCCAGCGAAACCGGGGGATACGTTTGAATGCAAAGTTACCGATGCGAAGGGACGGTTGCGATCGACCAAAGTGACGGTTCGAGATGAACTCGGTAACGTGTACATTTCGCCTCTTTAGATTTATTTTAGATTCGCTGGGATCGGCTGCAAATTCGCGGTTTCACGGCTAAATCTTGTGTTAAGGTAGAATTCAAGGGTTCGATTCGGCTGCAATTGTTGATTGATCGGGAAACGGGACGATCGCGCGGGTTTGGCTTTGTTGAAATGTCAACCGATGATGAAGAATCAGCTGCCATTGATGCATTAGACGGGGCTGACTGGATGGGGCGTGATTTGAAAGTGAACAAGGCTAGACCCCGCGAAGAAAATCGCGATCGCGGGAGCGATCGTAGACAGTTCAGTAACAACGATAGCTGGTCGAACCGGGGAACTGGCTCCTATGGACGGTATTAGTCAGCGGTGTTCTCTGGAGATGAACCCAACTTTTTTGAAACACGACCCCACAGCGCCTTATGCTTCATGCCTCATGCTCCTGCCAACATTTGCAGGTAACGGGTATAACCATCGCAGGATGTAAATAGTTGCGCACAAGATTGAGCATGGCTTGTGGATCAGGAGGTTTACTCATGAAGGCTGTTGCGCCAACTAGCTTTGCCCGGGCGCGATCCATAATGCTGCTCTGACTGGTCAAGATGACGATGGGGGTGTTTTGAAAAGCGGGAGTCTTGCGTAAGAAGTTGCACAGGTCATACCCATTGGCATCAGGCATGATCAAATCCATAAAGATCAGATCCGGCTTGTCTTCGCATAGCATTGCGATTCCAGATAGCGGATCTTGAATCTTGATCACTCGGTATCCGGCAGGCTCCAAAACAGCAGACAAGAACTCTCCAACAGTTGGACTGTCATCCACACAGGCAATCAGAGGGCGGACGGGTTGCACGGTTGAGGGAGCAGTAGCCTGATGAGGTTGGACTGGGTTTGGCAAATCTGACACTTCTTCCAGCGCGATCGCCCCCTGTTGTACCCAGGGCAGCAAAAACCGGGTTACGGTCGTCACGGGTCGTTGAGCCAGGCAAGCAACATCCCATAGCGTGTAGCGTCCATCTAAAATTGGGATGAGCCTACCAGGAAACGACAGAGTACCTACCGCATCCATTGGTAGAGAATGTTTGAGAATCGGAGATTTGTAAGGGTTGAGCGCTTCTAGCTCCAGTTCTTTCCAGTGCCGCCAAAGCTCCTGGGCTTGCCGCAACACCCGCTCAATCTCAGCCGAAGACAACAGTAAGCTCAGTGCTGAATTACTTCCTAACGAAAATTTTTGGATTGATGACCATTCACTGCTCAAAGTGGGATTACTGACCCAGGAGAACAGCACTTCCTCCAGACTCATCTTAATCACGGCTTGAGCCTGCAGCACACTGAGCTGGTTTTGGGTCACACTTTGGCTCAACAGTTGATATTCCCAAGGCTCATTGCTGGGTGCATGAGACATATTAAAGTCAGGGCAGGAATGCTTAACCGCTCTATACCAACGTCGCATCCTGTGGAGGCTTCCCGTAGCATACACTAACCTGCCGTGGAAAAAATGTAACCTCCATTGATGCTCATCATTCGTGAGGGTTAACTCACCCGTGGCTCGCCGTTGACTTACAGCAGTCAACGTTCGGGCAGTATTGGCGTAGGCGATCGAGGTAGTTGACATTGTTGGATGCACCTAATGGGCTGATGTTGTCTAAATACTTATATTTGAATGCTTGAGCCTGTTTTCTAATAAAAAATAGGCTGTGTAGAATTTTGCCAAATTTAGAAGAAGCATGTGTAGGGTCAAGCAGCAGAGTCACCGCAAACCTTTGCACATAAAAGCACAAAGGTTTGTCTAGCTTGTAGGATTTAGATCCTATCGTAGTTTAATCATTGCAAAACCCATGAAAAATGGGGTTTTCTCGGAATGTTGAGACATGGAAATCAAATATTTTGTGAGGAACAGCCGGAGGTTACGTAAATCTACTCTGGTCTAAGGAGAAGAATCACAAAGCATTGGATCAACGGGTGATCTGGCAGTAGTCCACCACAGTGGTTTTAAGGGGTTGCCAAACCCCGAAAAATTAATTTATGAGGTTTTGATAGGTTTTCAACCCATCAAAATCTGCGTGGCAGAGTAGTAGGACCCAATGGAGTGATTTCACAGTAACCGTTGGGCAAATTGCTATAGTGTGAATTCCACCAGCATTGTCCTAACGACATCCAAACAGCTTTTCCTGTTCAAGACTTCCAATTAGCCCCATTGTTAACTGAAACCAGCATGAGAGATCGTATTCAGCGCTTAACCGAAAATCTGGGTCATGTGATTGTTGGTAAACATGATGCCATTCGGTTGGTGTTGGTTGCCCTGCTTTCTGGCGGACACACCCTGTTGGAGGATGTTCCCGGTGTTGGTAAGACCTTGCTTGCGAAATCATTGGCACGCTCGATCGCAGGCAAGTTTCAGCGGATTCAATGCACGCCCGACCTGCTGCCAACTGACATTACAGGAACCAACATCTGGAATCCTCGCACGGGTGAATTTGAATTTATGTCAGGGCCGATTTTTACCAACGTGCTGTTAGCCGACGAAGTCAATCGGGCAACCCCACGCACGCAGTCAGCGTTGTTGGAGGTGATGGAAGAGCAACAGGTCACGGTAGACGGACTTTCTCGCCTGGTTACCGGTCCGTTTTTTGTGATTGCGACGCAGAACCCAATTGAATATCAGGGCACGTTTCCCCTGCCTGAAGCACAAATGGATCGCTTCGCGCTGTCTTTATCGCTGGGGTATCCAACCGAGGAAGAGGAGCTACAAATGCTCCAGCGATTTGACAAAGGCGGATTTAGTGAACTCAAGCCGTGCATTTCCTTAGAAGAGGTGAATGAACTGCAGCGACTGAGTGCTCAAGTGAAGGTTGAGACATCGTTACAGCAGTACATCTTGAATTTGGTTCGGGCAACTCGGCACGATGAGGAAATTACGTTGGGAGTCAGTCCTAGAGGCGCTGTTGCCTTACAACGTTCGACTCAGGCGCTAGCCTTTCTACATGGTCGGGACTATGCCATTCCTGATGATGTGAAATACCTGGTTCCTTATGTGTTATCCCATCGGATGATTGCCACAGGGGGGCGGCGAACACGGGCAATCGTCGAGCGGTTGCTGAATACAGTTCCGATCCTTAAGGGATAGTGGGAATGGGGTGCTCATCGGTGAGGGCGATCGCCTCTGCAAAGTGCCAGATCTGCTCTACTCATAGTCGATATGAGGATGAATAAATATCAACAACCTGACTGGTTGCGGCTAAATTCTGCAGAATTGAAATAGCACAATAAAAAAGATCGCTACCCAACAACAATTCGCACAAGGCAACTGTTGAGGAGTGCTTTGCAATGCTGAAAGTCTGGATAAAAGAATTTGATCCTCAGCGAGTGTATCCATTGGATACCCTTCCTCACCTACGAACCCAGGTGAGTGCCTTATGAACGTATGCAGTACGAATTGTAGAACAGGATATTCAGGTAGACATTGTAGAGTAACAGCCGTTTGCCAATTTGAATCATTCTGACGACAGATGGAATGTTCCTATGGATGCTAAAGAACTTCTGCAACGGTATGCAGCAGGAGAGCGAGATTTTAATACAGCAGACTTAAGCGGACTTCAATTACGCGGGGTAGATCTCAGAGGAGCAAGTCTCAAGAAAGCGATTTTGTTTGAGGCAGATCTAACAGGTGCAAATCTAATTGATGTGAACCTGAATGGCGTGATTTTGAGACAAGCTAACCTGACAGAAGTTCGTCTTGCAGGTGTGAAGTTAGTTGGAGCTGATCTGTCGGAAACTCAGTTGATAAAAGCTGACTTAAGTGGTGCAAATTTGTGGCGCGCTGGGCTGAGAAGAGCGATTCTCCGCCATGCGAATCTGAGTCGGGCAAATTTGCATAATGCAAACTTGATAGAAGCAGATTTGACAGAAGCGGATTTGAGTAGCGCAACGTTGGCAGAGGCAACTCTGAATGGTGCTAATTTGACCCATGCAACCCTGAATCGGGTCAATGCAATCGGAGCAAAGTTTCTGCGATCGCACTTGTGCGGTGCCAACCTGGAGCATGCCGATCTCAGCAAAGCGATTCTGGTGGAAGCCGATTTGAGCAGAGTAAACCTGGATGCTGCCAATTTGAGTCAGGCGAATTTGAGTCAAGCCAGTTTAGAAGGGACCAATTTGACTGGGGCAAATCTGACGCAAGCCAATCTGATTGATGCCAAATTGATGCTGGCAGAAATGCGAGGAGCCAAGTTAGATGGAGCAGAATTAACTAAAGCGAATTTAACTGAAGCAGACTTAAGCTGGGCAAGTTTGCAGGGCACAAACTTGAGCGCTGCAACATTACATAAAGCAATATTGCTAGATGTGGATCTGAAGATGGCAATTTTCCGGGGAGCGAATCTGAATCAAGCCACGATTAATCCGGTTTGTTTGGAAGATGCCAATCTGAGTTGGGTTATTCTTTAGGCTCTATAACAGTTCCAGGGAGTTCCATAGAGTTATTTGGAGGTAAATGGCTGAAATCTTACTACTACTTACTTTGAGCGTTGGAGGTAGTTAAGCCTCTGGAATCCTTTAGGCTAGAGTATCCTGACTTTTTGCTGAACCCCACCTCCCTGAAACGGCTATTGAACCCATATATCTTTTATATTTTTAAGTGATTCCATTAACGCCCTTAAGTGTATTGAAACTTCACTCAAGCGCTCATCCCGTGCTATGAGTGCTCCATAACAATAGCCTTCAATACGTAAAATATGGTCTGTCTGAGCCTTAGTTAATTTAGAAATTCTAAGTCTATCAAGATTTGGGAGAACTTCGTTGCGTATCCTTTCACAGTTGAAGTTATCTACAGCGTATGTACTAAACGCTCTTTCCAAATCAGAAGCAAATTGTTCGAGAACATCTAGTGGATCAGGTTCACCAGCGTTTTTATTATTACTCGGCTGGCTTCCTGCTGAAGACATAAGGCTTCATACATAAGCTTTCAAATGTAGTTATCTATTTGATGCTTGTTGAAATTGCTGAGATTTATTAGCAAATTCATCTAGCCAGGAACGGCACTTTGATAAATAATATTGCAACTCGTTAAAACCCAAATTCAAATCTCGAATGTTTGGATGTGATCCTACTATCAACTGCCCATTGAGACCTTTGAATGACACTCCCAAGTCCTTAGCAATGCGAACGAACTTTCTACGCTCCGTCCGGCATAAATCCAATATCTCAGATTGAATATAGTCTTCGTATACTTCCAATAAACCTGATAAATCATCCATAAGAAATTGCATTCGCTCCAAACAATCAATCGTTTTTTGGATAACAGGTTTGTATGCCCAAAGCTCTTGCCAATCCTTATGGTTTCGTTGAAGTATCTCCATATCTCTCTGTAATTGAATAGAGACTTTCCGAAACAGTTTTGGAGCAAGGTTAGATTGATTCATAACGATAGACTCCTGGATGATTTGACCAACTTGAATTTGACTAGCTTGAATAAGATGCTTCTCGAAAGCTATAAAGAACTCCTGCGAGGTATTGAAAAAAGTACCAATAGTCGGTTGAACTTCGCTAGCAATTTGCAATAATTTTATTACATCAAGGTTCTTATTTAATGCTTCATTTTGTAACGGTTTTGGTGCTGAGATTAGCCCTTTTGATCTAAATTCTCTCTTTTTCTTTTCATTATCTCTTAATATTGACCTTTTAGATTTTGCGTGGACTTTAGCTTTATCCAGTGCTTCCATCAACTGGTTACATAGCTTTTCTTGTTTACTTTCATCACCTAAAAAATCCTTTACTATCTCTCTTCCACCGAACAAGATGGTAATGCTTCCCATATCACCACCTTGTGTTAAATCAAGTTTTATTTGATTATTTTCTGCAAACTTTGAAACTTCATTTAAAATTGCTTCGCGATCTGGAACTTCCTCATTTCTGGAATAAAAAACTTGTTGAATACATTTGATTAAACTATTTATAGGTATTCTTGGATCACCTGGATTTCTCTTAAAATGACAATAGAGAATTAAAAGAATTCTTGAGTCAAGATTTCCAGGTAGATCATTATCATTCATTGAGTATTCTAGGCATATTGATAAATAGCATTAATATTTAGATAATTAGTGGAAGATTTTAACTATATCTTTCTAAAATTCAGAGAATTTTAGAAGTTATTTTGCAATTTATTCTCTATGAGCTAGAGAATCCTGTACAGATCTTCTGCCTCTATCCGTTAATTTGCAGAAACCCATGTTTCCTTCAGCTGTAAAGGTTCCCTTCACAAGGGCATTTTCTTGTAACTTACTCAAGCAGTCCATCACATCATTGGCTGCTGACTGAGAAGCCCGGATAAGAGCATTAATACCCATTTCAGGTTGTCCGGGATTTTCTCGATAGTGATTGTAGAGAACGATGAGAATTTTGGTTTCAAGTCTTTGCACAGAGCCGATCCCTGTAGAAGACACAGCTCTCGGCTCAAAAGGGACTGTTCGGCTAATCAAGGCGTGAGTAAATGCGGCAGCAGAGTGGCATGCATACGTTGTCCAGGCATCGTCCCGTTTGAATCCTACAACATCGCTAATACCGCGAATTGCGAAAAAAGGGTATGCAGGGTTATATTGACGGGCAGCTTCATAAATGCCTGCTGATTCCATTTCAATTGCCCTTGCCGAACGTGAAGTTTGCAACCAAATTTGTACTATTTCTGAATTTTTAATAAGACGATCGCTTGAAGCAATAGGAGCTGTAATAAATTTAGGAAAACGAGGCAGACTAGATGTGCCAAAGTGCTTACTCATCGCTTCACAAACTTTGTCGTTCCAGCTATCGTCAATGCTTTTGAAGTTGCCAGATGATAGTTCCACAGGAGGCTTTGACAAACTAATAGATTTTTCAGTGTTCCACCCTTGCAGGGCAGACTCCAAAGCTGGTAAGTAAGCTACAAAACCTTCAACATCCCCATGTAAAGATCCACCTCTCATAGAAAATTGGGTTGGTCGCCCCTCCACCTCAGCACCAACGCAAAAGTCATATATTCTGGTTGCAACAACAACATCACCCAATGTGTACTCAGAGTCAGGGATTCCACCAGCAATCCCAACCACAATAAGCCACTGAGGGGCAAGATCTTTAATCATCTGATCAGCCAAACTTCTTGCTGCCTGATTTCCTTGTTCAAGACAGCGACTACTAGCAACTAAATAAGGCTCAGAATCCTGCTTTAGAACAGAAGCAACACTATAGTAGCAACGCTCTCCCTTTACACTTTGGCTTGGTGGAAACCGTTCGAGTATTGCTTGGAACTCATCTTGACGAATTGTGATGATTCCAAAATCTACTTTTCCTTTGATTTCTTCTGCTCTCATAATTTGCTAGTACCCTTGATCTGAAACTATGCAAAACTAGAATTTTGCAGAGACAACGATCGGCAGTTTCTGCTTAATTAAATAATGAGAGATCCGATAACCAAATTATATTTCACTCAGTATGTAAGATGTTGAAATCTTTATATTTTCTCAACAGAGAGTAGATCGAAAGTACTAACTATTAAGTAATAGTAGTGGTGGGAAAACTCAACTATGTTAGAGGATGTTTGAAAAGGTGTGGTCTGTGATGTTAAGCACTCAGCGATCCCCCCTAGCCCCCCTTATATAAGGGGGGAAATTAGCTCAAAGTCCCCCTTATTAAGGGGGCTTAAAGCCCTTCGGGCATACAAGAAAAGGGGGGATCTTGCACGCTTTGCTACAAACAGGAGGACTTTTAAAACATCCTCTTAAGTTAAG
>JAAUSG010000274.1 GCA_012034055.1 Leptolyngbyaceae cyanobacterium RU_5_1
AGCTACGGGGGGACGCAACCGCTCCCCTGAGTTGAGGTTTTTTGGGGGCTGCCCCCAAGCAATGGGTTTTGCAACCACAGTTTTCCTTTGATCCAACGAACTCCAACTTGGAATGCCAGGTTGGAGGGCTGCTGCCGACCCTGGCAATGAGGCAGCAGCCCTCACAACTCGCTTCTCAGGCAGAGCCTCGGAACCAGTCAATAGTTTTTTAACAGCCCTGAGGTTCTTTCCTGATCAAACACTGGAGCCTTGTATGGATTAAGAGAGCAACTTCTGGTTTTTGTTGTAATAAGGGGTTTTATGCGTATTGTAACGGTTGCAGTTGGAACGCTAGCAGTAGCACTTGCCCTGCATAAATTGACCGATACGGCAGTGCCCTCTACTGCAGCGACAGATGATCACCCAGCGAATCAGCCTGGAAAGCGCCATTCTGACCAATCTGCTCAGTCGTCCTATCCTAAGACAACTGCGTCTGTTGCCCAGCCAGAACGTTTGCCGAAACAACTGACAGGAGTGTCCAAACAAGCCGCGGCCAGTTTTGAAACCGCTCAACCGCCGATCAAATTCCGTCCGCTTCCGCTTCCGACTGTGCCAATGGCATCCAATCCAACCCTTTCCCCACCCGAGGACACTGTTTCCCAACCGACGCGGTATGCTCCCCAGACGGTCTCTCCAGCCACGCTCGATGCAGCCGTGGATAAGCTGGTGACCCAGGATATCAGTCAACTTTCTCCCGCGATCGCCCCTGCCGCTGCCATCAGCCCACCCTCCCGGCTAGCAGACCTGCAGGAAAGCTCAGAGCCACCGTTGGCTGAGGCACTTGGCGCATCCACGGACGCCCCGCTGCTTGTTGCTTCTGCCGCCACTCCATCTCACTCTGATGCGCTGCCAGCCCAACCCGCTCCAGATCAAGCCTCTGAACTCCTTTCCCCTCCCCCCGCTCCCTCCCCTGCGGCTGTTCCTGAAATGGATGGTGGATTCTCACCCGTCTCTACTCGGAATCCACAGGAAATTGCTGCTCTGCCGACCCAGATCACCCAGGAGGACGAGTACGTTTTGGGCGGCGGCGATCGCATTCGGGTCGATGTGTTCGGTGTTCCCGAGTACAGTGGGGAGTACCAGGTGCTGGTCAACGGCACGGTCAACCTGCCGTTGGTGGGCAATATCCGGGTGGACGGCATGACGCTGAAGCAGGCATCCACCACAATTGCTGCTCGCTATGCCCCCTTACTGAAGCGATCGCTCGTCACGGTCAATTTGCTGAATGCTCGATCCTTAAGAGTCGCTGTTTCGGGGGAAGTGAGCCGCCCTGGCTCCTACCCCTTGACCTTGGAAGGCAACAAATTTCCCAGTGTGACCCGCATCCTGCAAACGGCCGGAGGAGTCACCAGAGCCGCCGATTTGCGCAAGGTACAAGTCCGTCGTCCGCAGCGAGATGGCAGCGAAAAGCTAATCACCCTGAATCTATGGAACCTACTGCAAACGGGTAATCTGCGTCAGGATCTGCTTTTACGGGATGGAGACAGCGTGTTCATCCCTGCCTCTGCGGAAGTGAACCTGGCAGAATCTCCAGAAGTTGCGGCTGCCAACATTGCGTCTGATCTGACTCAGCCCATTCGTATTTCGGTCGTGGGAGAGGTCAATCGCCCGGGTCCCCGCATTTTAGCGAAAGAGAGCACAGACGAGAAATCGGGCAGTGTGCAGCCCACTGTCAGTCAAGCCCTTCAGCAGGCAGGCGGCATTACCCAACTGGCAGACCTGCGGCATGTGCAGATTCGCCGACCAACCCGTTCTGGAGCAGAACAAACCATTCAAGTTGATCTCTGGAACTTACTGCAGACCGGAGATCTCAAACAAGACTTGATCTTGCAACAGGGAGACACCATTCTGGTGCCCACAGCCACGGCCCTATCTGCCGAGGAAGCCATCAAGGTCGCGTCTGCAACCTTCTCGCCGAACTCAATCAAGGTGAATATTGTGGGCGAGGTGCTGAAACCTGGAGTAATTGAAATTCCCCCGAATACGCCGCTCAATCAAGCGATTTTGACGGTGGGAGGGTATAACAGCCGGGCGCGCACCAGCCCTGTGGAGCTGATCCGGCTGAACCCGAACGGAACGGTATCGCGGCAGACGGTTCGTACCAATCTTTCGGCTGCAGCCGATCAGACAACCAATCCCATGCTGCGCAATGGGGACATCATTGTGGTCGATCGCTCCAAGATATCCAAGTTTACGGATACCCTGAATACCATCCTCACCCCGCTTGGGCGGGTACTGCCGTTGGTCTTCTAGACACTAATTCTTCTCAGTGTTCACTTACCCTGTTGCGGCTGATCCATCCATGCAACCTTCCAACTCCCGATCGCTCCTCTCAGAACAGGCTGGTAAACTGCCGGTAACCCCAGTTACCCCGATTCAGTTTTCACCCAACCAGCCGTCCGAACCCGATCTGCGGCATTGGTTCGTTGTATTCCGACGCCAGTTCTGGCTCGGTGCGGGGGTCGCGATCGCCACAGCTACATCCGTCTGGCTCTGGACAACGACCCGTCCACCTGTGTATGAAGGCCGGTTTCAGCTCTTAGTAGAACCCGTCACGGCTGACAACCGCCTGGATAAACTGGCTCAGCTGGCTCAGGATAGCCCACCCGCAGAAACTGGGCTGGATTACAGCACTCAAATTCAGGTATTGCGCAGCCCGCAACTCATGACACCGATCCTGGAAATCCTGCAAGCCAGCTACCCCAGTCTCAACTACGACTCCCTCCTGAGTCAGATGATGGTGACCCGGTTGCAGGAGACTAAAATCCTGGAAGTTCGCTATCAAAGTTCCGATCCCGATCAAGTCCAATTTGTCCTCGATCAGCTCAGTCAGGGCTATTTGAGATACAGCTTGCAAGAGCGGCAAACCAGCCTCCGGCAGGGTGTTCACTTTGTGGATGATCAGCTGAATACGTTGCAACAGCGAGTGGATAAGTTGCAGCAACAATTGCAGAATTTCCGGCAGTATTACAAATTCATTGATCCCGAACTCCAGGCGCAAAAACTGGCAGAGCAAACGAAAGCGATCGCCGATCAAAAGCTTGAAACCCAAAAGCAACTCGCTGAAACAGAAACGGTTTACAATAACTTGCTGGGAAATGGCGCTGCTCCAGCACTGCGAGATTCAACACTGTATCAACGCTTGCTGGGCCAACTCCGGGATGTGGAAACCAAGATCGCTACAGAATCTGCTCGGTTTAGTGGTCAGAACCCGACCATTGCCGCCTTGCAAGACCAGCAACAAAATTTGATTCCGCTCTTGCAACAGGAAGCGCGTCGAGTGTTGGGAACAAAACTGTCAGAAGTTGCCAATCAAATTGAAGTTTTGCAAGTTCGGAGTACTGCGATCGCCAATACCGAACGGCGGTTGAATCAACAGTTAAACCAGCTACCCGCCATTTCTCGTCAGTACACCGATCTGCAGCGCGAATTAAAAGTGGCCTCTGAAAGCCTGAATCGGTTTCTGGCCACGCGAGAAACCCTGCAAGTTGAAGCCGCGCAAAAAGATGTTCCCTGGCAGTTAATTTCTGCGCCGCAAAAACCAACGGTGCCGACGTCTCCCAACGTCCAGCGAAACCTGATTTTGGCAGCGATCGCCGGATTGTTGCTGGGTGTCGCGGCAGCTTTAATGGCAGAACGACTGGATAATACCTTCCACTCAACGGAAGAGTTGAAAGAGCAATTGAAATTGCCACTTTTGGGAGTGATTCCCTTTGATCCAAGTCTGGGAGTAAACCAGGTGGTTGAACCACAAAAGCGGCTCCCTGCCCCCTCCTGGTTGAAGGGCAAGAAGGAGTCTCAACCCTACGTCAAATCTGCGTTTTCTGAATCCTTCCGGTCTCTGTATACCAACATCCGGATGTTAAGCTCCGACAAACCGATTCAATCCCTCGTCGTCAGTTCGGCCTTACCCGGCGATGGCAAATCGACCGTTGCCGTTCATTTAGCGATCGCCGCTGCTGTCATGGGTCAACGGGTTCTGCTGGTTGATGCCGATCTGCGCCGCCCTCGCGTGGATAGCCAGTTAAACTTACCCAACTTACGGGGTTTGAGCAACCTGCTTACCACAACGGCTGACTTCAACCAGATCATTCAGTCCGCAGGTGGTACTCAGCCCGACGGGTCTCTCCTGGATAACAACCTGTTCGTGCTCACCTCAGGTCAAAGTCCACCCGACTCCACAAAACTACTGTCTTCTCAAAAAATGCGGCTGTGGATGGAGAAATTTCAAGCCAACTTTGATCTGGTGATTTACGACTCGCCTCCCTTAGTCGGATTGGCAGATAGTACCCTGCTTGCTCCTCATACGGATGGAGTCCTGCTGGTTGTGGGGATGGGGCGAACCGAACGCGCCGCTATCTTACAAGCCACTGAAAGTCTGAGGCTTGCTCACAACATCTCAACCTTGGGCGTAGTGGCCAACGGCAGCAAAACCCGTCTCACCAGCTCTTACCACTATTACAACTGACATTACGATTGTCACCCGGTAGAAAATAAACTGATTATGAGGAACGTGCTCATGACCATCTCCCACCATTTTCCACCTGTAAATTTTTTGGTGATGGATGGCCTCTATAGGGGCGGGTTTGGTAGACAATCTGGGGATCTTAGCGAGACCTTTGGCAAAACCCGCCCCTACGTCACCGGAAAATTTACAGCAAGAAAAACAATGGGGACGCGATCGCATCCCCAGATGATCAGAAATCGATTGATTCGCTGCTAGTGTTCGGAATTTAGCGAACACCCATTTGACGCGCCATAGTCAGGTAAGGAGACATATTGGCTCCAGGACGACGACGACCGCCATTATTGGGCGAAATCAAGTACTTGGTGGCAAACGCAACTTCGGGCTTGGCAGCATTAGCACTAGCAGTAGCGGCTACCGGCTTAGGTGCCTTTGCAGGAGTTGCTGCGGGTTTTTCAGCCGTTTTCTTGGCTGCCGGTTTTTCAGATGCCTTCGCTGCGGCAGCTAGTTTCTCTTTCCGCGTCGTTTTAGCGGGTTGAGCAGGCTGGGGTTCAGGTTGCCCTACTGATGCGACAGCTACAGGCTGGGCAGCCGAAGCTTCTGAGGCAGTAGTCCCTACACTTTTGGCATCATCCAGCTCCAAAAAATAGCCGTTGTTCTTTTTCTTGGAGTTCGCTTGGCTCTCTGTTCCAGTTTCAGCACTGGCCTTTTTAGAACCAAACAACCCACCGATAAATCCAAAAATTCCAGAGAATAGGCTTTTGATGAAATTGAAAAGACCGCTCATTACACTTGCTCCTGAAGTTTGTACCGACGTTTTGAGTCAACGCTATTTAGGAAAGCTCAAGTAAAGGTTTCTAAGGTTTAATGTGCCAACGAGCTGAAGCCAATTTGTGTACGGCTTACTGCTCAGAAACACTGACACATCGCCGATCGCAACTCAATCACATCACCGATTATGAGAGTTTATCTGGGACACAAGCAAGATTTATCTACGTTTCTTTACTTAAATTTACGTTAATAAGTCGATCGCTAGCTCACTCGGAGCATACTTCGAGTGTAGATCTGGATTTGGTAACAGATTCGTTACAGTTTGCGTGTTGTTCTCATCACAACGTTTGCTCTACAAGTCAACCCCTGACAACGGACAACTGCTTTGCACGACGGAACTGCAAGTCTGCTAACAAGTTCTCTCCACTGCGCTGGGCTTCCCATCTTCCAGAGTCCAGTCCAGTAATCCTCCAGGTGCCCTGCATGAAGGTTTCATCTTCAGAAATCGTGCCAGTGTAGCTAATGACATAGCCTGCAGTAGTCAAGTAGCGCTTGGTGAAATGAATACGGCGTCCGATTACCTCACCGTTGATCTGCGCTTCTCCTAAAGCGCTGTCATCTAAGATGCTGCCACTCATCGCGTTTCCACCTTGAATCAGGGTTGCTTCAAAGCGGGTCGGTACTTCCTGCTGCCAATAGGTTCCAAGCCAGGTTCCGCTAATATCAGCCATAAACCACCTGCAGTACTGCGATCGCGAGTTCTAATCTGCATCCCCAATTTGAGCAAACTCCCGCTCACCAAAAATTGCCTCCGGGTAGGCGTAGACCTTAAATTCCAACAGATTGTAAAAGGGATCTTCCAGGAAGAAAGTGCGATGTTCCAACGGTGTATCGGTGAAGCGGCGCTTGGATTGTTGGTAAAAGCAAAGTTGGTTGCGCTCTGCACGGTCTAACAGTTTACTCCAATCTGCTTCTGAGGTGAACACGAGTCCAAAGTGCCTGGGGTAGATGCCTCGTTGAGGTTTTAGGGGTTCATGAGTCACATGGGCGACCAGTTGATGTCCATATAAGTTCAGGATCAGGGAAGCCGCATTTTCACGCCCAATCTGGCATCCCAAGCCAGTCGCATAAAAGGCTTTTGTCTCGAGAATATTACTAACTGGAAAGGCGAGATGGAAAAGAACGTGGGTCATAAGGGTGAGCGCAGAGGGGAGGGGGGAGATGGGAAGATGAGGGGTGAGGGGAGGGCATTGGGGGTTCGGGGCGTCACACCGGCGCAGGGTGAGGGTGTGTGGCATTCCCTGCTGTCATGGAACCCACAGGCATAGCCAGGGTATGAGTCGTAAGAGACGTGGCCTGTTCTTCTGAGAACGTGAGGGCACCTTGCAGCTCCAGGTGCCAGAGCTCAGCCGTGTCCATATCCAACTGCACAGACCAGCTGGAGGGGATCGTCAGGTTGGCCCCTGTGCCAGGAAGGCCAGTCTGGTTGTCAAGCTTTGCTAGCAGCAGAAGCTCAGGCGGTAGATCCTGCCACATTGTTGCATTGCTCCAGTATCTGCACAATTCATTAAAGGATCTCGGGAGCGTTTGCT
>JAAUSG010000275.1 GCA_012034055.1 Leptolyngbyaceae cyanobacterium RU_5_1
AGGGGGCTAGGGGGGGATCGCTGAGTGCTTAACATCACAGACCATACCTTTTCAAACATCCTCTTAGAGCACCTAAACCCTACGAAGGTTTGAATATTACGGGGGTTACAGGTTTACTGCCTACTCCAAGAGCCACACTGATCACTTTAGGAGCCGTAGCAAACTAATACAAATAAAGTCGGAGATCTTGGTCAACTGAGCGATTATGAAGCAGTGTCGATCGCTGATTATAAATTCCAATGATTGCTCAAATGGCTGAAGTAATTATCATTGGTGCTGGAATTGCTGGACTGGCAGCAGCGAGCAAGCTTCAGTCTAATGGACATGATGTGATTGTATTAGAAGCCCGCGATCGCATTGGCGGCAGGATTTGGACAGACCGTAGCCTGGGATTCCCGATTGATTTGGGCGCAACCTGGATTCACAAAATGCGCGGCAACCCACTCACCGATCTGGTTTATCGCTTCAACCTCAACACGCAGATTACTAACTATGACAAGCATTGGGTTTATGACTCACAGGGCAACCTGCTGGAGGATGAGGCTCAGGATAGACTGGAGGCGCGCTTGGCAACGGTGTTGAAGGCGGTTGGGAAACGGCGTAAGCAGATGGCAAGGGCAGATGCAGATGATATGTCTCTACAGGATGCCGTTGATGCTGTGATCCCGGCATGGGGATTGTCAACGCAGGAACGGCAGGAACTGAACTACGCGATCGCGACCGAAATTGAGCACGACTACGCCGCAGATAGTACTGAGCTTTCCTGCTACCACTGGGATGAAGGGGGTGAGTTTGCTGGGGACGACTGCCTGTTTCCGAATGGGTATGACCAAATTGCTGTTGGGCTGGCGGCTGGTCTAAATATTCGGCTAGAGCATGTGGTGCAAACGGTTGAGTACGATACAACAGGTGTTCGAGTCGGCTGCGATCGCGGCAGCTTTCAAGCCAATTACGCCGTGATTACCTTACCGTTAGGGGTACTCAAACGCGGTTCTGTAGTATTTTCACCCGTCCTGCCTGCTCGTAAACAGTCCGCTATCCAGCGATTGGGGATGGGACTGCTCAACCCAGTGGTATTGCGCTTTCCCAGCGTATTTTGGGAGCAGGAAGCAGAACTACTCGGCTACATCGCCGCCAACAAAGGGGAATGGGCAGAGTTCTACAACTTCCAGCGAGTGACTGGACAGCCCGTTTTGGTAGGATTCAATGCCAGCCGCTATGCTCGTCAGCTAGAGACCTGGACAGACGACCAGATTCTGGCAGCGGTGATGACCGTGCTTCGCACGCTGTATGGGTCATCGATTCCTGAACCAGACGCCTGGAAAATTGCCCGTTGGGAAGCTGATCCCTTTGCTGTCGGCTCCTATTCGTTTATTGCCAAAGACGCCAGCGACAAGAATTACAAAACCCTGGCACAGCCCGTGATCAACCGGCTTTTTTTTGCGGGCGAGGCAACCTCTCGCCCCTATGCGGCAACCGTCCACGGAGCATTACTTTCTGGTTGGCGAGAAGCTGACCGGATTGAAAATCTCGATTAAAATGATCCAGAAGTTGCTGCTGGGCACAGACCAGGATTTGATAAAGCTGTCATTACTGGAGAGAAAAGATGGCGGGGCAAATACTCGGCGATCGCTACCAGGTCGAACGGCAAATCGGCAAGCAAACAGGGCGCTGGACTCTGCTTGCTCGTAACTTGCAAACGCAAGAACTCGTCGTCCTTAAGCTGATCTTTATTGACGAGCAGTTGGAATGGGATGATTTGAAGCTGTTTGAACGGGAGGTTGAAACCCTCAAAACTCTTTCTCATCCGTCCATTCCAGGCTATCTGGGCTATTTTGAGCATGAGCTGCCTACCGCAAAAGCGATGGTGCTGATCCAAAACTACGTGGAAGGCAAATCCCTGGAGCAGTGTCTACAGCAGGGGCGTCTTTTTAGTGAGTCAGAGACAAAGCAGCTTGCCAGGGCACTGCTGGGAATTCTGATTTATCTGCACGAGCGGCAGCCTCCGGTTGTTCACCGGGACATCAAGCCCAGCAATGTCCTACTGGCAAATCGTCAGCTTTACCTGGTGGATTTTGGCTCAGTCAAGCGGGTCTCTGGCGGTGAAACAGCCGCATTTACAGTGGTTGGCACCTACGGCTACATGCCACCCGAACAATTTAGCGGACGGTCTGTTCCTGCGTCAGACCTTTACAGTCTAGGCGGCACGCTCATCGCGCTGATGACTGGAACCCATCCGTCTAGCCTGCCGGGTGCTGGCACCAAAATTGACTTCGGCAAAATTGCCAGCATTAGTCCTCAGTTCGCCGACTGGTTAAGCTGGCTCTATGAACCCAACCTGGATCGCCGAGCCAAATCAGCTCAGGAAGCTCTCTATGGGCTGGATCATGGACGACCGAGCCTGGCACCAGATCTGGTCGCGATCGCCCCTGTGCATCGTCCAGCCGACACCAAAATTTCCCTCACCAGAGATGGTGTTTCTCTGGAAATCGTCATTCCATCTCTATTCGGACAAACCCAACTCCACATCGATCGCCAACATATCTCCCTGACGACGAAACGATTGGGCATCGCGGCTGGACGCCCTCAAGTTTCTGCTCGAAAAGACATCGATAAACTTGAATATCATAAGCCAGTCGTTGATTCTGCCCAATCAAATGACTCAGAGCCTTACTTAGCGATTTGGTCAGGTCCACAAAAATACGAGCTGAAAGGCTCCCCCCCGTTAACAGCACTAGAGCTAGATTGGTTGACCTATGAACTGTCTACCTGGCTCAAACTGCCGATTACAGAAGCTTAAGCAGGTCGGTAGAACTGAACTCAATGATGAAGAGTGCCATTGGTGATGGAGCCAGGGATTAGGGATTTTAGATTGCAGATTGCAGATTGAGAGTTTCCCCTACCCCCTCATCCCCTCATCCCCTCATCTTCCTCACTTCCCCTCACCTTCATCTCATTTTAAGAAATCTCAACTTTACTCTGACTGGTGAATGAGTACTGCTATAAAAGATTCATTCACTCAATCGGTTCCGCTTAAAAATGCTGTTTGTTACCAATCGTGTACTCAAAGAAGGGCCAACCCCTCGCAATCCAGATGGTTCCTTCACACTCCCTCGACGCATCAACTTTGCACTTGAAAACAACCAGGCAGAGCAATCGGTTTATCTCTGCCAGCGCAATGGCAATGGCGACTATGTTGAAATCGGAAATCGAGCATTTTTTAATGAGTTAAAAACGTCCAGTGCACAACAAATTGTGCTGTATTTACACGGCTTTTCAAGCCTGCCGGAACCTGCCGTTTTCCCTAGAGCGGCAGAACTTCAAACCCTATTTGATCAAAAGGAAAACGGCTACGTTACCGTTGTTCCAATGATTTGGCCCTGTGATGATGATTTTGGTGCAGTCAAAGACTACTTTGACGACCAAATTGCAGCAGATTCCAGTGATATTGCTTACGCACGTCTCTTTGGAAAATTTCTTGGTTGGCGTGAAGATAACAACACCTTGGAGGAACCCTGTGCAAAGCCCATCAATGTGCTGGCTCATTCGATGGGGAATCGGGTGCTGCGTGGGGCGATCGCGCGTGTCGTCGAATACTTCCTGCCTAGAGGCTTCCCCCTCATTTTCCGCAATATCTTCATGACGGCGGCAGACGTTTCAAATGACACCCTTGATCTAGGACAAGTCGGTGAACACATTTCGGAATCTACCCGAAATCTCGTTGTCTACTATGCGGCAGATGATTTAGCCATGCGGGCCAGCAAAGTCGCCAACATGAGTGTCATCGGCCCCGTAGACTTGGACACACTTGGGCCGGAAAAGATAGACAAAGTTGCTAAGAATGTCTATGCCGTAGATTGTGGTGACTTCAATAACGTCTACGACAATCCGGTTGGGCATGGATATTTTGCCAAAGATGCCCAGGGCAACGCGGGTCTGACCTTTGACCACATTTGGGAGAGTATCCGGCGAGGTCGAGTCCCAATGGATCCACCAGTTGGACGCACCGTGATTTTGACCCGACGGTTCTGGAGATAGGTGGGATAGGACTTACGCAAACCTCGGAGGTTTAACCCAGAATCAAGCGTCGTGACGAACGATAGTGGCTTAAACCTCGGAGGTTTTAGTCAAAATGCGTAAGTCCTGTAGGAGGCAAGTTTGTGGATTACGCCTCCTCTCGAATCTTCTCTAACTCAAGTCGATACCGGCCGACAAATCCCGTTCCGCTGACCTCAAACTCCCAGCCGCTGCCTACTTTTTGCATCGGAGTTGAATCCTCAAAGGGGTCAGCCTTGTTAGCAAATTCCTCTCCTGTATAGAGGTGAAGCTGCAAACTCGGCTGTAAAATGGCACGGATATAGTACTGCTTGTAAAACACGACATTGTCTGAAAAGCCAACGCCATACAAGTCTCGCTCCCCAACATAAAAATCGAGCCGCATCACCATGTCCGTTCCAGTCACACTCAAGCCAGTGTTGAGAAAACCTTCCCAAATCAGGTAGTTGCGATCGCCCCAGGGAAAGCTCAGCTTGCCTGGATCATCACTAAAATCAGGGGTTCGGAAGGGCCCATAGCAGTTTTCTGCGTCCTTGCTCTGGTGAAATAGCTCAAAATCCACCCCCCGTGGTTTGACAGACACGCCGAAGAAGAATTCACTTTTACCAAATAAGTCAAATCCACGCTTAATTTGGGCACTGACCTGGCGCAGACGAACCCGTGTGTCACCAAACAGAAAACGAGTCGCAACTTCAAACGATTCGCGGGCAGTGAGCAACGAATCGAAACCCCCGTGAGACTTGTGCAAAAAGGTGCGGGGAGCACCGTCAATTTGAGCGCACACTTGTTTCACCAGTCCGTCGCTGCGGTTGTAGTTCAGTCCAAACTCTCCCGATATGGAAAACAGTCGATTCAAGCTGGAAGCCATCTGGTTGGCGTAGGCGCGGTAGTTGGTACCCACAACCGTAAGCAACCGTTCTAGAGGAAAGTATTTGTGGAAATTAACAGCGGCGGCATCGTTGCGAGGATCGGCTTGATTTTGGGGGTTGAAGTGTTCCAGTTCGTCCTCTGCTTCAATGTTGAGCCAGCTGAGTTCACGCACCACTTGGAAGGTAACCCCTTTATGGGGAGTGCCCAGTGTGACCACTTTGTTGATGGCGTTGTCAGCCGCTTTCTCGCCCCGTTTGGGAAACGCCCGTTGAATCGCTTCCCGCACTACGAGTCCACCCATTGAGTGGGCAATGATATTGACTTTGGGCTTTTTACCACCCTGCTTCAATGCCGCGATCGCTGAATGAACTCAATCAACCGCACCAGGGCTTCCCCGTAGATACTGAAGGTGCGATCGTTCAGGTCGTAGTAGCGGAACACCCACAGGGTATGGCAAGGATCGTCCACCGTTTCCAACAGCCGCTCCGCCATTGTGCCATCAATAATGACTTTGCCCGCAAAGCAACCGCGATCGAGCGATTGGAGACAGTCTGGAATGGCTGGTGGGGTTTTCATCTCGCTACTGTAGTACCCAACTACATTCGTGGCATCCTGATATCGCCAGCCTGATTTCATGAAGCGAAGAATTAGCCCCTCGTAAATGTAGTTCTCACCCCGCTTCTGTGGGTAGACGCTGCCATCGTTGAATCCTTGATAGGTCAGTCTTTGTTCGCTTACAGTATCCAGTCCACCAAACCCGCGCACCAAAATAATTGGAAGTGGACGGTGAATCGGAGCGGACCACATAGAATCAGCCATAGATACTATCGTTAAGGAATAAGCTTTCGCCACGATAACATTTTTGTTCCAGCGATCGCGATTACATTTGTCAATAGTGAAGATGATGGTTGGGCTAGGGATTCGGGCTAATCGCAGTTGCCGTTGCGGTATTCGGCATCAACTCAGGTGCAGCTTTTGCAGCCGTTGTCGGACCACTCGTAGAAGTGCCGGTGTTAATCAGTCTTGTCAATGTCGCATTCTGGTTTCAAAGACGCTATTTCCCAGAATCTCAAGCGGGAAGGAGCTAAACCAGGACGATCGCGACTCATTTAGGATGGCTATATCAAGACTCCAATTTTGATCATCCAGAAGGTTCGTGATGCGGATTCTGTTGATTGAAGATGACGAAAGCCTGGCTGAAGTTGTGAGCAAGGCTCTGACCGAGCAGCATTACCGGGTGGAGACGGTAACGGATGGTCAGACTGGCTGGGAGATGGCAGAGGCGTTTGAGTATGAGTTGATTCTGCTGGATGTGATGTTGCCCGGATTGGATGGGATTCGCTTTTGCCAGAAACTCCGGTCTGAGCACGATCGCCCGTCTCCTTCCCCGAACAGCCGCACCCCCATTCTGCTGATGACGGCTCAGGAGAATAGCACAGATATCGTGATTGGCCTGGATGCAGGAGCCGATGATTATCTGGTGAAGCCATTCGATGTCAGGGAGTTGCTAGCACGAGTGCGGGCACTGCTGCGGCGTGCAGGTTTAGAGCGATCGCCGTTGTTGACCTGGGGACGATTGCAGCTTGATCCGGGTAGCTGTATTGTCAGCTATAACGGGCAAGTTTTGCAGCTTACAGCCAAGGAATACGGGCTACTAGAGCTTTTTCTCCGTCGTCCTCAGCAAATCTTCAGCCACAACACCCTGATTGAACACCTCTGGACCCTGGACGATATCCCGACCGATAACGCGATTCGAGCACACATCAAAGGACTACGGAAGAAACTGAAACAGGCTGGAGCCGGGGACGCGATCGCAACCGTGTATGGATTGGGGTATCGGTTGAGGGAAGGGGAGATGGGGAGAAAGGGAGGTGGGGGGGATGAGGAAGATAAGGGAGATAAGGGAGATAAGGGAGCCGTTCTTTCT
>JAAUSG010000276.1 GCA_012034055.1 Leptolyngbyaceae cyanobacterium RU_5_1
GCGTCGATGCAACAACGGAGCACCCTCGTTAATGTCTTTCGCCACAATGAAACCACCCTGCGGCGCGAGTTCAGCCAGAACGTGACGGGCTTCGTCTGCGTAGGTGTGATGGAACCACGGATTGAGCTGCAGCGCCTTCCTGAGTTGGCTGATTGCTTGGTCGCGATCGCCGCAGTGCAATGCGATCATACCGTGATGGAAATGCAGCAGGGCGTCTTCGGTGCCATAGCGCGTGGCGCGTTGAGCAGCCTGTTGGGCAACTTGCCACTGTCCGTTCGCGGCGGCTGCCCAGGCCAGGGTATCTTCGGCATAGATGTCATCGCGCACCGCTAGCTCACGGCGGGCGATCTCCAGTGCCTCTGAGACGTGGATGCCGTGATCCGCGTAGTAAATGGCTAAGGCGCGATCGTACAGCCCTTGAACCTTGCTCAGATGCCCAACGACCTCGATTAACGCCTCGGTTGCCGATGCGCCGTCCGAATCGCCCAATGCCCGTTGAGCATCTGCCTTGTAGCCCAGAGTTTCGACCAGCGGGATGCGATCGATCCCCTGATTGGCAACCTCCAACACCTGCTGCCAGCGATGCTGGGCGGCATACACCCGCGCCAGTCCGGTAAAGGCCGCAATATCGTCCGGGAAAAGGGCGATCGCTTCCCGATACCGTTGTTCAGCGAGAGACAACTCACCCGCCATAAACGCCAGATCGCCCGCCCGTACATGCAGCCAGGCACGGGTTTCAGCCGCAGCCGAGTAGAACGTGTCCATTTGCTGCAGGCTGGAATCCAGCCGTTTGCGGGCGGAGTGCAGATCCCCCGTTAGCTCCAGATAGCGGGCCGCAACAGCGCTCTCACCAGAGGTGCCGGAGGCGATCGCCGTCGTCTGCAGCAGCGGTTGGGCGGCTTCATAGTCCCCCAATTCCATCAGAACTGATGCCTTCAGCAAGGCAAGATTGGCATCGTCTGGAGCAGACTGTTGGGCAGCCGTGACCACCTGCAACGCCTCTTGAAACCGATGCTGCGACAACAACGCTGAACCCAGCAGCAGTTCGGCTGCTTGATTGTGGCGCGGTTGAATAGTCAAGGATTGGCGGGCCGCCTGCTCAGTGCGCCGCAGATCGTCCACATCTCCCGTTTCGCGAAAGCGCCGCAGGTATTGGGCAGCCAATAAGCGCAGCAGCAGAAACGAGTCGGGAGACTGATGCACTTGCTGCTCATAGCTACTGATGATTTGGGAACGTTGCTGGTAGTCGGGAAAGACAAGATCGGCACTCGCAGTCACCGGCTGACGAGCAGAGAAGGAGGCTCCACCCCAGCCGATCGCGAATGCAGAAGGGTGCCCCAGCAGACCAAGCAGGCAGACCAGCACCACGAACACGCCGAGCGATCGTCGTAGCATAGGTCTTAACGGGGATTACCGAGATAGGGGAATGTCGGCAGAAAGTTGGCATTGTTTGCATCAACATTGTCAGTGACCAGCCCCGGAATGATACCGTCCGTAATTCCAGTAACAGCACTGCCAAAGGTGACCGCTGCCGTTACGTCAATCGGGTCATCTTTGGGTCGTCTGCCGCCAAAGTTTTGCCCGAGTTGCGTGCCGAAATAGCTGCCCGTGGGCTTGGAAAGATCCGCCTGAATCATGTCTGGAATTGCCACCGAGATCACGGCATCTGCAATTCCCTGAGGCCGCCCGATCGCCTGTACAAAGGCGCGAATGAAGTTGGATTGATTGGTCTTGTCGGCATTCGGGGTTTGCAGATTGCTGGTATTGTGATCTTTGAAGTCCATATACAACTCATTCAGAGCTGGGACGGCTAACCGCTCAATCTGAGTGAACTGTAAAGCCTGCAGAAAACCGCCCCGTCTGCGTCTGGGAGTCCTGATGCTGGTTGTCATCCAAACTCCAATCTTGCCAGTACCCAACAGTTGTCGGGGTAGCTCAACCACGATCGCGTGGATATTGAAGGGATCAAGAAAGTCTTGTGCCTGACCGGGAGGGCGGAAGGAAAGAACAGTAAACGGCGGAGCCGGATTGGGTTGCTGCAGGTAATTGCGATCGGGGATGATTTTGAAAAACTGTTCCAGATCAAAAAAGAAGGGATCTTTCCGCAACCCCATAAACACCTTTAAACTCTTCGCAGTAAACGGTTGATTGAGCGGACCGCTGCCACTCACAGCTCTAAGCAGCACCTTGGATTCGGTTCCTGGTTTGTCCGGCTTACTAGGGCCACGCACAATGACTCTCTGGTTGGGGCCTGTACCGACCACCTGAAATTGCAGCACGAGATCTTCAACCCCGTCCCCCGTGTTATCAACTTTGAACTGATAGAGCACGGCTGGATCGAAGGGTCTGACCTCACCCTTTGTGATTAATGGATCAAAATCCATCGCCAGGACAACTTTGCTAGGATCATTGGGGCTTTCAAACACGTACAAGTCGGTGAGATCTGCTGCGGTTAGCTTAGTTGCTAAAAAAGTTGTGTCCTGGTGGTCTGAAGCTTTGGCTGGAAGAACGGCACAGCAAAGAACAGCTAGCAAGACTACAACACCCGCCCCAACAGTACGAAACCACGCTTTCACAAACCGCTGGAATCGTTGCTGAACAGAAAGCCAATTGTGGGTATTTGGGGTGGGAACTCGGCTCCGTTCCAATAAAACTCGAATACCCTCTCGAATACTAATTTGCATGGCAGGCACTCCTTGTGACCTTTGGTGTGAGTGGATGAGGCTCAAAATAGAAGTGGCATTTGTCTAGAGCATTTCCAGAATGCAGGAGGGAACATATAAGTAGGGTTACGCAGAAAAATCTCAAGTGGATTCACGAAAAATAAGAAATTTGGAGATGGAGATAACGATGATTAATACGCTCAATTCCCTACTCGATCGCCATCCAGAGCGCGTCAAAGCTAACGTTGAACTCTACACCTGGCAGCTTTGCCCCTATTGCATCCGCGCCAAACTGCTGCTGTGGTGGAAAGGCGTCAACTACACCGAATACAAAATTGATGGCGATGAAGCCGCCAGAGCCAGGATGGCTGAGCGTGCCCACGGCCGCCGCACCGTCCCGCAGATTTTCATCAACAATCAACACATCGGCGGCTGCGACGACCTGTACCAACTAGACGCCAATGGTCAACTCGATCCGCTGCTAATGCAACCGACCCCATGAAGATTGCAGTTTGTAGCGATCGTTTTGAAAGCCAATAGGGTGTCATGTTGGCGAAATGGAGAGGGCGATCGCATCAAAAAGATAGGACATTATTTCTGATATGTCCTCTGACAGCGATATCATGCGAAAAAAGTCTTGATAATGTCCGCTCTTGGGTGAATGCCCCGAAAAAATTCTCGATAATATCCCAATTCAGACATTACCCCGAAAAAATTTATGTATAACTTGTTAGACCGCTAGATTATCTGTTGGACACTACATTGTGATGCCCGCGACGATTTGATTGATGTTGCTATAGAAAGCCCGGAAACCTTTAAACTTATTGTTGTTGATCGCATCCCCTAGCTTCAAAGTGAAGCAGTTATAAGAATGCAAGAAAAACGGATTCAATTTGTTTCTGATGATTTAGTTGGTCAAATTGTTGAGGGTCGCAAAACAGCGAGTTGTGTGTGGCTTGATCAACTTGGCGATGAGGATGACTATAATCATGCATTAACGGTTGGCGAGTATTATACTGTTTGCAACTTGAATAAACAGCCAGTATGTAAGATACGAATTCTTTGCATGGAGTTATGCACATGGAACAAGATACCGGCAAGACTTTGGCGAGGCGAAACCAATACCTCAGCATCAGAGTTCCGTAGTGACCATGTTGAATATTTTAATCATCCCTCTGATGAATTTGAGTTTGTAGCTTACTACTTTAAGCTTGTTGAGCCGAATCAGGTCGGATGACATCCCACCTTAACGATCGCCCTCGACTCGACTCAAGGTAGAGTGCGATCGCCTACTATGTAAATTGGGTTGACAACAGGAAATCCACCATCTACGGGTGTTTAGAAATATTTGTTGGTAAAATGCGCAGTCAAACGATTAAAGTGTTGGGTTTCGCAAACTCAACCCAACCTACAACTGAGCTACTATTGACATAGCTACTGGGACGGCTTATGCATACATGGCTTCCAGAAAAAGTTGAGCAGACACAACAACTATTAAAAGCTCAAAACATTAAACTAGGATTTAAATTCAATCCCCCTGCTAATCAGGATGAAATCCAGCGATGTGAAGAAGAGCTTGGATTTATTCTACCTAATAGCTATAAAGAATTTTTGAAATTTAGCAATGGGGCAAATATTTTTTGCAGTGGTAAACCAAGGTTTGAAATCACTGTACCCTGGTTTGCTGATAGTGGAATTCTGATTCAAAGTACAAGTACTATTGTTCCATTTAATCAGGAGCAAGATAGAGTTTATGTCGAGGATGATGGTGAGAAAAAGTATATTGCTTTTTGCTACTTAGGCTATATAGGCACAGGCGATTTCTGTAGTTTTGATATTACAACTTACACCAACTCAGAGTACAAAGTGCTTGATTGTGAACATGATTATTTGTTTGAAGATTGGCACGCAGAACACGTTATTGCTAACTCTTTTGAAGACTGGCTGATCAAGATCTTTGATGAAGTGATTCAAAACAACGGTCGTCCAGAATATTGGATTCCATCCTCTTTACAAGCATGATGTAACAAGGATGACGCAAAGATTTTACCCCTGTCATGACCCTCCCCGAATACCAACGACATTGCCACTGGATGGAACAGGCGATCGCTCTAGCTCAAGCCGCCGGAGACGCAGGAGAGGTTCCGGTTGGGGCGATCGTGGTTGGTCCGGATGGAACGGCGATCGCGGCCGCCGAAAATCGCCGTGAACGAGATAGTGATCCCACTGCCCACGCTGAAATTTTGGCCTTACGAAAAGCGGGTAATATCCTGCAAACCTGGCATCTCAACCAATGCACCCTCTATGTCACGCTTGAACCTTGCCCCATGTGTGCAGGAGCATTGGTGCTGGCTCGCTTGGGACTGCTGGTGTACGGAGCCGATGATCCAAAAGCAGGGGCCGTGCGCAGCGTATTGAATATTCCTGATAGTGCCTGCTCAAACCATTGTTTACCAGTAATTGGTGGTATCTTGGAGTCTTCGTGCCGTCAGCAGTTGCAATCCTGGTTTGCTCAACGTCGCTTTCGGCAGTTGTAAGTCAGCTTAATGACACCAGTAAAACTGTCCCTAAGGTAGGCGACATCTTATGTCGGGAAACCTACGTTAGAGGAGTAATCCGATTGCTGCATCTAACCCTCTCCCATCATGAGTTTGCTCAATTCCATGACTCGGCTCGAATCCAATATTAACCGCACCCGCTCTGCCGCTCTTCAGGTGCCTTCCCAAACACTAGAGCAAGTCTACCAACAATCTTCG
Source organism: Leptolyngbyaceae cyanobacterium RU_5_1 (assembly GCA_012034055.1). Lineage (GTDB taxonomy): Bacteria > Cyanobacteriota > Cyanobacteriia > Leptolyngbyales > Leptolyngbyaceae > JAAUSG01. Next base: position 5,420 of record JAAUSG010000276.1, read on the forward strand.
ATCCCAGAGCCAATTGCTCGGTTGCCCAAAAAAAAGGCGGTCTGCACCCACCCCGTCCCGGTTTTCACCCTGGCTGCTCTCCCTGGTTTATCCGTTGGGTCGATATGTTGTGTTTCCGTTTTACTTTAGACGGGTTGAAGTGATCGGACGAGAAAACTTACCGTTATCCGGTTCGGTCATTTTGGCTCCCACTCACCGCTCTCGTTGGGACTCTGTTTTGATACCCTACGCGGCTGGACATCACATCACAGGACGTCATTTACGCTATATGGTGACAGCCGATGAAATGACCGGACTGCAAGGCTGGCTCATCCAACGCCTGGGTGGGTTTCCAGTGAACACCACTCGTCCCGCGATCGCCAGCCTGCGCCACGGGGTTGAACTGCTAGAACGGGGTGAGGCACTGGTCATTTTTCCAGAGGGTGATATTTTTCGCCAGCGTCATGTGCAGCCCCTAAAACCAGGTTTAGCCCGCCTTGCCATTCAAGCAGAATGCAGCACCCAGTCGGGAGTTAATATTGTTCCGATCAGCCTTTCTTACAGCCACTCCTTCGTCCCGTGGCGCTGCAGAGTCAGAATCCTCATTGGCTCTCCTTTGCCAGTTAGTCACTACTGCAACGGGTCGCCCAAGAACAGTGCCAAGAAGCTGACTAGTGCTTTGCAGACGGCGATGGAAGAATTGGCGGCACAGACTTAATTAAACCTTGTCTACATCCAGACCTGGAGTTTTTCTGAAGGGAAAGCTACAGATTCCGAGCTGGACGTGGTTTAAGTCCTATTCTGATACCAGCTCTGTAAGGCAGCACGGTGGACTTCTCGCCAGGGAAGATTTTGCTGGCGGGCAATTTTAGCGCAGTCTTCGTATTCAGGCTGAACATTGGTTGGGAGGTATTGCTCAGTTTGAGTGGTTTTGCCAGGGTGCGCCTCTGCCCACGCGACCTTTACCCGCACAGGGCCATACTCTGTCTGTACGGATTCAATCGCACGCGCCAAAGTCTGGCGTTCCTGGAGTGAACGGCGAATCCCCAAGGTAGTTGTCTCTCGAAAGATCACTGCCTCGCAGGCAGGAATGTCCTTGGGATGGCAAATCACCGTTAGCAACACGCCCGATCGCGACTTCTTCATGGCAATCGCCTGCGTAAACACATCCAGTGCCCCAGTTGCCAGCAGTACCTCAAACCCGTATGCGATCGCCTGTGGATTCAGGTCATCGATTTGGGTCTCAAGGACGGCAACTGTTTCAAGAGAATGAGGAATGAGGGATGGGGTAGAGACGTGATTAATTGCGTCTCTATCCCATCCCTCATCCGCCTCACCAATCCACAGCCGCAAAATGTTTGGTAATGGCAAATTACGACTGCCAGCTCCCAAACCGACTCGGTGTAGAGTCATGGCCGGAGGGGCCCCGAACTGAGTGGCTAGAGTCGTGGCGA
>JAAUSG010000277.1 GCA_012034055.1 Leptolyngbyaceae cyanobacterium RU_5_1
CGCGGCCGCCAAAATCATCGATCACTACACCTTTCAAATGGCAACCACGCAGGGACTTGCCACTCTGCTCAAAAGCCCCGTCCTGCAATTCATTTCCACCCTAACCACTGGCTCCCCCACCCTGGCCTACCTGCTGGCAGAACAAATCCCTGTTGAGCAACTGCCGATTGTGATCGGCAAACTGCAGATGTCCTATGACCTCTTCCTGTTGCTCAGTGATACGCCTAACATCCACAACTTTGACCTGCTCTCGCTTTGGCCACTGTTGCTGGAAAACTCCGCCGCTCCCGATCGCAATGCCTGGGCGTTTGGTCACGCTCTGGTTGAATACTGGAGTCAGTCTTTAACGATCGCGCAACTGAGAAAACGATATGACGAGTATCTGAGATAATGAACAATTCAAAATGCAAAATGCAAAATTAAAAATTGGAGACCCTGCTAGGACAATGAACAATTCAAAATGCAAAATGCAAAATTAAAAATTGGAGACCCTTGCTAGCAGTCCATTTTTAATTTTTAACTTTTAATTTTTAATTAATTCTCATTCCCTAGCTCCTGGCTGCCAATCCCCCACTCCTGGTTTAATACGGAGGTGATCTTCATCTCAACGGCTCAAGAGTAACCTATGACAGCTCCAAAAATTCTTGCCTTTACTGGCAGTGCGCGGACTGACTCCTTTAACAAGAAGCTGGTGAAAATTGCGATCGCAGGCGCAACAGCAGCCGGTGCCGAAGTCACCTACCTGGATTTTCGAGATTTGCCCCTGCCTCTGTTTGATGAAGATTTGGAAGCAGCGGAAGGATTGCCAGAGAATGTCCTGAAGCTGAAAGCGCTGATGAAGTCCCATCCAGGATTCCTGATCGCGTGCCCGGAATACAACAGCTCAATTACACCGCTGCTTAAGAACGCGATCGATTGGGCATCGCGCCCAGCGCCAGGAGACCCACCCGCGGGACTGGTATGCTTCCGCGATAAGGTTGCTGTTCTGATGAGTGCCTCACCCGGTGGACTGGGAGGTTTACGAGGCCTCATCCATGTCCGTTCCATCCTCTCCAACATTGGAGTTTTGGTGTTGCCAGATCAAAAAGCGATTTCTAGTGCATACCAGGCATTTGATCAGAATGGCAACCTGAAAGACGAGAAACAACGAACCGACATCCACAACCTGGGCAGCAAGTTAGCCACGATCCTGATCAAGCTAGGGTAAGTTCATTTGGGTTAGGGCAGGAGTCAGAATACAGAATTCAGTATTTCTCCTGACTCCTGGCTGCTGACTTCTAAATTCCTGCCTGGCGCTACTGTCCCACCTTAAGGGCTTGTTAAAAAACTACTTGTCTGGTTCCGAGGCTCTTGCCTGGGAACCGACTTGCGAGGCTCTGCCTCGCTGCCAGTGGAGGCAGAGCCTCCAATCTGGCATTCCAAGGCGGAGTCTTGGAACGAGGGTAAAATGTGAAGTTATTTCTTAACGACCCCTAAGTTGGTTGGTAGCCGATCAGGAATTCAGGCAAACAGCAAGGCAATGTCATCCAGATATTGCCCATAGTTGAACGCACCATCCAGATCGCCGTAAGGAGTTGTCAGGTCAGCAATGATTTGTCCACCAGAGAAGATCAACGTGCCGTTATACAGCGGGAATGTAGGTATCAGGTTGTTGACAATTTGATTCACATCAATGGTGCCCTGGAAAGACCCAACAGAGGTGACAAGATTACTCGTCAATTGTCCTCCCCCAACCCCCAGCGTGCCTGTCACTCCGGTGAGGAATTCAGTCAGTTCTTCCCCCACTTCTTGAGCAAAGTCAAAATTGGTACTGAACGATCCAAGCAAAGTGTTAACCGTAATGGTTGCCTGGCCGTCATTCAAAGTTAGTGAACCTGAAAGCTCTTTCAATGGCACAACAAGCTCAGGATCAGACGGGAATGGAACCGGATGCGACTCCACCTGTGAGATTCAACGTTCCAGTGACTTGATTAAAGGCGTTGAGGAGGTCAGTGGCAACGGTTTGCAGGTTAAACTCTTCTTGCAATGAACCAAACGGCGTTGATAAGCTGCTGGTTAAAGTGCCGTTTGAAAAAGTAAGCGTTCCTTGTACCTCATCGAGAGCATTGATGATCGTGGTCAAAGAACTGCCGGATGCACTTGAAGCGCCTACCAGAGAGAGTCCTGCGATCGAGTCAACCAAGGACGCTAGACCGTGCGACCGCGGGCTGGATATCTGTGCTCAAGACGCTGCTACCAGCCGCTTGGGATCCAAAAAACGAACTTGTGAATAAGTCAGTTGTGCTTATTGCCATCTTTTACTCCCGCTACTCTCAGATACAGAGCTTGGAAGATGGGCAATGCCAGTGGTGGACACATCCAAAAACTATCGAGCGCTACGGGTTGTTGCACTATTGCAGCTACACCGAATCCCCAATTGAGATTCGCTGTTTGGAAATGTCTATGGCAGATTCACCCATCCAAAACAAATTCGAGCCTGTTTACACATAGTAGGGGAACACACTTTTGGGGGAACTCCTACGGAGTCTAAGATACCTGAAAGCTTTATAATACCAAGTCAAACTTTGGGTGGATTCACATAAACTTCATGACGGTTGATAACACGTTATGGAACTGGATGCGATCGCCCCTCTCCACACCAGCATTAAAAATCTAATTCGGCAAATAGCTCTGCCACGGGCAATGCGAAGCCTGGGACAATCTCTTCTCCGTCCAAAGTATCTGTAATTTTTAACAGTTTGTCGGGCTGGGGTTGCCGATATACCACCACCGATTGCTCGTCAGGGTTGATCACCCATACCAACCGACAGCCACTTTCAAAATATTCAACCAGTTTATTGTGAATCTCTTCAAAAGTATTGCTGGGTGAAATGACCTCAACGGCTAAGTCGGGTGCTCCTTGAAAGTAGCCTTTGGGAAGGCGTTTAACCCCCTTTAATCGTGATTTAGACACAAACGACAAATCGGGCGATCGCTTATTTCCAGACTTCATCGTAAACGCGGTACTGGAGTCACACAGCACTCCCAGCTTGTTGGGAATAATCTGTCCGTTTAGATAAAAGGTCAAAACTGCGGCAATATTGCCATGCTCCATACCAGAATTGCCGATGTTGATCACCTCCCCATTCACCAATTCATAGCGCCCTCCATCCTCTGGCAACGCCATAAATTCCTGATCCGTCCAGATTTTCTGTTCAGCAACAACGGTCATGGCTGATGTCCTCCTTGAAGAAGGGCTTTCAACAATTCCCCACTCCCCACTCCCCATTCCCTGCGTAAACCCTATCCAAAATCCAAAATCTAGAATCCCTTAAAGCAGCAAATCCAGGGCATCAGTCGTCTGGGCTGTAATCATCACGGGTTCCTGGTAAAGCGGAACGGTGAAGGTCACGGTAGACCCCAACCCTTCGCCCATGCTGTAGAAGTTGACAACACCGCCCATTGCTTCCACCAGCTTTTGAGAGATTGCCAGTCCTAAACCCGTGCCACCGTATTGACGAGTGCGAGAACCATCGACCTGGCTGAAGGATTGAAACAGCTTGTCTTGCTTGTCCAGGGAGACGCCAATTCCCGTATCCGCCACACGAACTTTGACCATACCGGGCAGCTCTTTGCCCTGCACAACCACCTTTTTCTTAATAATCTCGACACTGATCGTAACACCGCCTTCATGGGTGAATTTAATCGCGTTGCCGACGAGATTCAGCATCACCTGCAACAGGCGTTGATAGTTGCCATAGAGAATGATTTCATCATCGGTGGGAGGCTTCTGGATCTCAAAACTCAAATTCTTTTGACGAACTTGCCCACTGGTGAAGTCTTCAACGTCATTGATTAGCTCATTCAGCTTAACGGGACTCAGCTCAATTTGCAGTTTGCCCGCTTCAATTTTGGCAATATCCAGGATGTCGTTGATGATATTGAGCAGGTGGAGGGCTGATCGGTAGGCTTCACCGATGAATTCAATTTGCTCATCCGGATCGTCTGCCATACCGTCCAGGATGAGTTTGAGGAAGCCAATCATACCGTTGAGGGGCGTCCGCAGTTCGTGAGACGTGTTGGCGAGAAATTCACTTTTTAAGCGAGAGGCCTCTTCTGCCTGCTCTCTGGCTTCTTCCAGCTCTCGATGTTTTTGCAGCAGGCTGCTGTTTGCTTTTTGCAACTGTGTAGTCAGTGCTTGACTGGCAGCAATCAGGTTGGCATGCGCGATCGCCGTTCCCACCTGGTCTGCAAGTTCCTGAACAAACTCAATCTCCTCCTCCATCCAGCGGCGCGGTTGGTCATCCTGATAGAGCACAATCAATCCATTGGGCTGATCCTGGTACCGAGTCGTCACAATCAGCATGGAGTGCAGCATCAGACTGCGTAAAGTTGGTGGCACATCGGAGTCTGGTTCAGGGAGTTTGCCCAGATTGCTACGCACATTGATCGGTTTGAGCGTGGCGATCGCCATACTCAAATCCGGGTCATCCGCAACTGAAAATTCCAGATCCACCATTGGACAGAGCGCCGTCCGACAGTATTCAGCAACCACCTTGACCGTTGACTGGTTGACTTCATACGGACAAACAATACAGCGGCTGGCCCCCAGCGCTTTCCCCAACCCTTCAACAGTCTGCTGCCAAACAGTTGGCAAATCCAATGTGCGACGGATATTCCAGGCAATTTGGGTCAATAGCTTGTGGTGACGATCCGCACTAATCGACACGATCGCGGCGGGATCTGACCCTGAGTTGGCAACGCCTAAGGACGTTATCGTCGCTTTTGGTTTGGAACCATTCGTCTGATTCAATAGCGGAGAGCGCAATCGTCCTGTTACAACCACTTGAGTGGGCGAGGTCTGGGGCTGCAGTAAAGGGCTCATCACCAGATCAAACAAAAACAGGCAATCGCTCAAACGAAAGTGGCTGCTAAATTGTTGAGCTGAGCGGGATCCCAACACCTGTTGAATCCGGGCAATGTACTCGTCCAGATTGACTGGACCAAAGACCTCACCCAGTTGGCTACCCACAATCTGCTCTGGCTGAAGGTCATACAACGGGGCTAGCTGCCAAAAAAATGATAACCATAAACCTTCTGAGTTGTGGGTCATCACCAACTCAGTTGCGTATTCGATCCTGGAGTCCTGTTGTAACTTAGACCCCATATCTTCTAGCAGAGGACGACGTAAGGTTTGCAGAAGAGATCATCAAAACGTTAGTCAACAGTGGCAAGTCTAAGGGCTACTGCAAGAACTGAATCATCAGTGACTGCAGCACCTAGATTGGTATTACAACCAATCTAGCCTCAATCTGGGCGATCGCACTCCATCGCTAAAAATTAAAGCCAATCAAGTATCAATCATTCCATTCGCCCCTGGGTGGCACTGGTGGATTGCGTTGCAGCGTTCGTGTCAGCTCATCATCTCGCCGCAGCTCATTTCGTAACCATTGCCGAACAGCAACTTCAATTAATCTGCTGGGGTCATTGGTTAGGTGCTTGATCTGATCCAGTAAGTCAGGGTCTAGACGGACAGCAACCTCCACCTTTTCAGTGGATGGATGAGATGGAAGGACAGACTCATTCATAGATCAACAACTCATTAAAGGGATTCGTGGGGCGCAGACCAGATTCATGGAGATGCCCGTCTAGCTAGTCCAGTCTAATACTTGTTGTGCTGAGAACACAGAGACCACCAATCGGAGTATAGAAGTCCAGCCCCTTACTAAGATTTTACAAATCTCGTTGCGGTATCAGCCTGTCTCTTTGACCTGGAAAATTGCAACAGGAGACGGTAGCGGGTAAAACCCAGCACCCATCACTACCAGCGCTTGAAAATTTTGGCAAACATGCTAGAACAGGTAGAGGTAATACTAGGGGTTAATACCTATTGTTGCTAATCATCGTTCTATACCGTGTCTGAATCATTGGTCAAGCGCCTATGAATGCTACTCTTTCCGATCATTCATCCATTCTGCTGGTTGAAGCTGACGAGGCCCTGGCTCGTAATGTCAGCTTGGACTTGAAAGAGTCCGGGTATGACACGATCGTGGCTCAAGATGCCGTGAGTGGGCTGCGTCAGATTTCGGAAGTGCAACCCTTGCTGGTTGTCGTAGACCGACTGCTAACAGGAGAATCTGGATTGTGGTTTTGTAGCAAGTTGAGAGCGACCGGGGCACGAGTGCCGGTTTTAATGTTAATGGCACGAGATGCTGTTGAAGATCGGGTGGCGTGTTTGGAGGCGGGAGCCGATGATTACTTCCTGAAACCTTATCGCACCGATGAGTTTCTGAAACTCGTCCGAATGTATTTGCAGACTGACAGCCAAAGCTCTGAAAAACTGCGGTTTGGCGATTTGGTGCTTGATCTTTCCACCCGACGAGCACTACGCAATGGGCGAGGGATTGATCTCACCATGAAAGAGTTTGAGCTACTCAAATACCTGATGGAGCACCCGCGAGAAGTGTTAACTCGTGAGCAAATCCTTGAGAATGTTTGGGGCTACGATTTCGTGGGTGAGTCGAACGTGATTGAAGTTTACATTCGTTATCTAAGGCTCAAGATTGAGGATGAGGGCGAGAAGCGGTTAATTCAAACCGTGCGCGGAGTTGGCTACGTCCTGCGTGAGACCTGATTTACACTCCCACGCTTGAAAGACGTGGCGCGGTTTAGCTATTAGACGGGAAGCCCCGCGCTCTAACTGTACCCAGTTGAGCGTCGGGATGAAAGGCGCGTGACTGAGGGTGCGTTCTCCGACCAATGCCGCAGGCGAGAGAGGAGAACAGTGCCCGAAG
>JAAUSG010000045.1 GCA_012034055.1 Leptolyngbyaceae cyanobacterium RU_5_1
CTGCTGAGTGCTTAACATCACAGACCATACCTTTTTAAACATCCTCTAAGACAGAAATCCGATTTCTTATCCAAATTTTAGGGTGCGAAAGGTCATTCGACATAAAAAATCAACTTCTGCCAGACATTCTGTGAAGGCTCCTCACAAATCATATGGTGCTCAACCGTAGACATTTTCTTCTCTTCCTGGGTGCCACGATTGGCACGGCTGCCTGCAGCAAGTTCCCATTGGGCCAACAAACTGCAATTCGCCCCGTTCCAGGACTAGGTTTTGTACCGATCAAAGGTCCAGTACCGCTTGCGACCTATGCTCCAACGACGAATGCTTTATCCGCTAGCGCTCTGTCTACTGACCAGCAGATTTCTGAATACAGCCAGTACGAAGTCGTTGATGATCTCGTTTTGCCAGACGGCTTTACCTACGATGTGATCGCATCCTGGGGGGACAAAGTCGGCAACTCCCGGTTTGGCTACAACAACGACTTCCTCGCCCTCTTTGAAACCGGCAATGACGAGGCATTAATGTCCGTCAATTTCGAGTACATTAGTGCCGTCTCATGGCAACAAACATTCGAGATCGTGATTGGCAAGCCACTTCCGTTTCGGGAAGTAGATCAAGCGGTGCGGACAGCGATTAAAGCCGTTAAAGATGATCGCGTGCCTGGACTGAATGCCTACGCCTACCCGGACGGAAATCCAGTCAAGGAACAGGTCAAAGCCATCTGTAGGGAAGCGTTGATCGATCAAGGCGTGGGTATCATTGCCATTCGACGCAATGCTGATGGTCGCTGGGGACGTGCCAGTTCACCGGCTGAACGACGGATTACGGGTATTTCTGGACTTGAAGACGGGCATTACCTGAAATCCACTGGGCCAGCGGTTGCCGTGTTTCAAAAAACGGTAGGACAGGGATACGTTGACACGCTGGGCGACAAGATCATTGGCACCTTCCAAAACTGTGCGGGTGGGAAAACGCCCTGGGGAACGGTGCTGAGTGCTGAAGAAAATATACAAATCCAGGTTCCTGAGCCTGTTTATGCTGACGGGACTTCTTTTCAACCGATCAATCGGCCGTTCAATATCACTAATGAGGAATTGACCGGCTTGGGCAATGTATTCGGACTGGCTGGTAATAAGTATGGTTGGATGGTGGAAATTGACCCCGCCAACCCGAAGGATTACGGAACGAAGCATACCTGGTTAGGGCGTTACCGGCATGAAGCCGTAGGAGTGCGGGTTGAAGCTGGCAAGCCGCTGGCGTTTTATTCAGGGTGCGATCGCCGGGGCGGACACATCTACAAATTCATCAGCAACGGCACGGTTAGTAACCCCAAAGACAAAGCCAACTCCAAACTGCTGACAGATGGAATGCTTTATGTTGCCGAATTCAAGCCAGATGGCACCGGTCGCTGGATTCCCCTGGCTCCCGATACCCCTGTAAATCCTCAGTCGCCAGCCATGCATAGCGGAGCCATGCTGCCCATTCCTCAGCGTCCCGAAGGCGGCATTTTCAAAGCCGATGACGACGAACAGATTGAAGGCTTTAAGCAGAAATACAAAACCCTTGGCGACCTTTACACTGGCAGTTCCCAAGAAAAACAAGGAGCCATCCTGATTGATGCTCACCTTGCTGCCAATGCCGCTGGTGCCACCTGTACCGCTCGTCCCGAAGACACCGAAATTGGTCCAGATGGATCACTGTTCATCACCTTCACCTCTGGCGGGATCAGCAAAGAGGACGGTAGCCCAGACATTCGTATCTTCAAGGGTCCGGATGGCAGCACTGCTTATGAATACGGCTGGATTATGCGGCTGACCGAGGATAGCAACGAACCCGCAGCCAAGTCTTTTCAGTGGAAAATGTTGGCCACGGGTGGAGAACCGACCAGTGGTGGACAGGGATTTGCCAACCCAGACAATCTGGCATTCGATGCTAAAGGCAACCTGTGGGTAGTCACTGATATGTCCTCCGACAAATTGAACAGAGCCGTTCCCCGCGATCGCCGTGAGAAAGGAGTTCCCATCACTCCGTCAAATTTGAGAGGCATCTACGGCAACAATGCTATCTGGTGCATTCCGATGTCCGGTGAAGCGGCGGGTCAGGCCTATCTCTTTGGCACCGGTCCAATGGATTGTGAAGCAACCGGTCCCTGCTTTACCCCCGATCAGAAAACCTTGTTCCTGGCTGTTCAGCATCCAGGTGAGGTGGATGGGATTCGCAAAGATATGTCCGCCGAAAACCGCGAGTTTGCTATGCGCACAACGGACGGCAAAGAGTTCATGCAAACCCGTAAGGTGCCAATTGGCTCAAATTGGCCTGGTAAGCAACCCAATGATCCACCAAAACCGTCTGTAGTTGCCATTCGGCGGAGTGATACCAAAGAGATTACGGGGTGATTGGTGATTGGTGATTGGAATGTACCTTTTGCTTCTCCCCACTCCCCGTTATCAAAATTACTCAAAATTTGCGCCGAGCTTGGGGATTTGTTGTTAACATGCTGCTTGCTGGGGGCGATTCTGTATCAACTCCTGGCAGCCATGTCAGCATTGTTTGGACTGCGCGATCGCGTCTTGAGTAAGCCAGTGAAATCTCCAAGCCAGCCTCCCCCTCGAAACAAAAAATCTAAACCTACCCTAAAGAAGCTGTCAAAGCAGAGAGGGTTTCGCTGGGTTTGGATTTTGGTTGGGTTCACGGGTGTTGCCCTGCTGTCGGCAACGGCTGGGGCAATTCTGGCGATGACGATGGCCAGTACGCCCCTGATGCAGCGCAAATTCAGTCCTGCAGAAGCTGCCGTTTTTTCAAAAAGCGACCTTTCCACGGTCAACAATCTGCAGCTCCCGGAGCTAACCCGCCCGGTCAACATTCTGGTATTGGGAGCCAAGGTTTTGACCAGCGATGTTGCCGATGACTCGCCAGACCAGGAGCGGTTTGGCTATCACGCCCTCGTCAACTCGTTTGATGGCTTAACGGATACGATGCTCCTGCTCAGATTCAACCCCGAAGCCCAAAAAGTAACCCTGCTCTCAATTCCCAGAGACACTCGCGTTGACATTCCAGGCTATGGCACCGACAAAATCAACTCTGCCAATGCGCTGGGTGGTCCAGCCCTGAGTGCCAAATCGGTGAGTGGGTTGCTGGGGGGGGTTGGCGTCGATCGCTACGTCACGATTAACGTTCAAGGCGTTCAGGCACTGGTAGATGCCTTGGGCGGCGTCACCGTTCATGTGCCTAAGGACATGAAATACATTGATGAAAGCCAACACTTGTATGTGAATCTCAAGGCAGGCAAGCAGCATCTGAATGGAGACCAGGCCCTTCAGTTGCTGCGATTTCGGAATGACGAGCTAGGCGATATTGGACGAGTGCAGCGCCAGCAATGGTGATGCGGGCCTTATCAGAGCAGGCCTTGAATCCAGCCACCCTAGCCCGCTTACCGAAGATTCTGTCCGTGATTCGATCGCACCTCGATACCAACCTGACAATTGAAGAGTTGGTTGCCCTGGTGGGTTTTGCCACTCGCATCGATCGCGCCAACATGCAAATGCTGATTGTTCCAGGAGACTACGGGGACGTTGAAACCTATGGTGGCAGCTACTGGCTGCCAAACGAAACTCGGATTCAGTCAATCATGGCGCAGCACTTCGATGTTGGCTCTCAGGGATCTGCGTCGGACAACCCTAAAACCATCCGAATCGCAGTTCAAGACAGCACCCGACGAGCATTCCCCCAAACTCTGGTGAGTAAATTAGAACAGGCTGGCTACGCCAACGTCACGCTCAACGAACCCTATAGTGAACCGTTGAGGATAACCCGGATCGTCGCCCAACAGGGAGATGCCGCCAGTGCTGAGGTCATTCGACAGGCGATCGGGGTTGGCGAAGTTCGCGTCGAAGCCACTGGCGAACTGGACTCTGACGTGACCATTCAACTGGGATACGACTGGTTGCAGAAACAACCCGTGCGCAATCGTGTGAGCGATCGACAACAATAGATATACAGGTAGATTGATAACAACCCTAAGCTGCATCACAGAAGTCATGTGGTTATTGAACTCTAACTGGCGGTTACAAAATCGCTTTCTAGACGGAGTTGCCAGAGAGGTCTTCGAGTGCTGTTCTCTGTTACCACAGGACTTTACCCGGATTGCCGAATTGAATTCCCAGTATTTCGATCTACCAGCCGACTTTGCAGACCTATCCCTAATTGCCATTTCTGAACGGTTGAGTATTGCAGCAATTCTCACATTGGATAGTGATTTTGATATTTATCGCCGTTACCGGACTCAACCCTTTGACCGAGTTTTACTGCCAACCTAATAGTCCTGAGACGCTACGCTGCCGAAGACGAGACTTCTGCCACACCAGCGTGAACAAAGATCCCCGACTGCTCTGGAAAACCCAAAGCTTTTGGCTGTGACTAGCAAGAAGTCGGGGATCTGACAGCACCCAAAGTTATCGTAAAGAATTCCCCTTCTCCGGATATTTTTGTGCTATCGCTGTATCAAGTCATAGCCCGCGAAGCCCTGAAACGCTTCCGCCGCACTAACCTGCGCGGTCAGTCCTTCAAGGGGAATGACATCTCTGGTGCAGACTTCAGCGAGGCAGACATTCGAGGGACGAACTTCACCAACGCCGTTTGAGAGAAGCAAACGTCCCTACGTCGCTCCTTAATAAGCATCCTGAAGTTCGTAGAAATCGGGCGAGATGTAGTCTTTGCGCAATGGCCAGCCAACCCAATCTTCCGGCATCAAAATCCGCTTCAGGTTCGGGTGCCCTTCGTAAACGATGCCATACATATCGTAGGACTCGCGCTCTTGCCAGTCTGCCGCTTTCCAAATCCAGTAGACTGACGGAACAGAGGGATTTCCACGGGGCAGAAAGACCTTGACGCGGACTTCGTGGGGGCGATCGCTGTCGTCACTCACCTTAATGAGATGATAGAAGCTGACTAACTCCTGTCCTGGCCCAACATCATAGGCACCCTGGCACTGCAGGTAGTTGAAGCCATAGGCGTAGAGGGCCGTGGCAATCGGAATCAGGAAATCGCGATCGACTTTCAGCATCTCAGCACTAGAGGCATCCAGTCCCAAAAACTCATGCTCAAATCCGTTTTCAGCTAACCACTTAGAGGTTTTGCCGGTTTCCACAATTGGAGCGGCTTCAGAAACGGCTGGTTTAGACTCTTGCTCAGACACGACGCTCCTCCTCTTTCTGTGCCGTCAACAGGGCGGGAGGAACTGGCATACCGATCGCCTCCATCAACTCCTTCGGTGGAGCTTCCCGCGTTCCAGATTGCATATACTGCCCCGTCAAAATGGGTTCAACCGATTTCATGGTGTGAGCAGTACTGTAGTAGCGATGTGTTTGTCGCAACATACCGCGCTCTTGAATCGATTCATTGGAGATCTTCTTACGCAGCTTGATGATGGCGTCAATAATCGCTTCGGGGCGCGGGGGACAGCCGGGCAGATAAACATCAACCGGAATCAGTTTGTCAACTCCGCGCACGGCTGAGGGAGAATCAACACTGAACATCCCGCCTGTAATCGTGCAGGCCCCCATTGCAATCACATATTTTGGTTCAGGCATCTGCTCATACAAGCGCACCAACGCTGGAGCCATCTTCATCGTAATCGTCCCAGCCGTAATAATCAGATCAGCCTGTCTGGGAGTAGAGCGAGGCACCAGACCAAAGCGATCGAAGTCAAAGCGAGAACCGATCAGAGCCGCAAACTCAATAAAGCAACACGCAGTGCCGTAAAGCATTGGCCACAAGCTCGAAAGGCGTGCCCAATTATAAAGATCATCTACCGTCGTCAAAACGACATTTTCAGACAAATCTTGAGTGACTTGGGTCTGCTCAATGGGATTGATAATCCGCTCAGATTGCCCCAAGGTAAGTCCTCCACCCTTCGTACTAGAGTTCATGACCATTCCAACGCTCCTTTCCGCCAAGCATAAACAAGACCGACAACCAGGATGGCGACAAAAATCAGGGCTTCAATAAATGCGAGTAGCCCCAACTGGTTAAACGCAACCGCCCAAGGATAAAGAAATACAGTTTCAACATCAAAGATGACAAAGACGAGCGCAAACATATAGTAGCGAATGTTGAACTGAATCCAGGCACCCCCAATTGGCTCCATGCCAGACTCGTAGGTTGTTCGTCGCTCTGGACCCCGACGACTTGGACGGAGTAACTTGGAAGCCGTTAGCGCCAGAGCGGGAACTAAACTGCAAACCAGCAGAAAACCCAGAAGATATTCGTATCCAGTGAGAACAAACACAATTAACAAATCCCCTTATTTGAGCAGACTGTGTTAAGGGAGACGTTTCCGAAAAACGGATCTCAACCGATTGAGTGGGGTTGCGAAGTAATTTTGTCGGATATGTCTGGAGCAAGGTTGCTTGCCCTTCATATTATAAGAGGGCTTCACTTTACAAAACGATATAGCCGCCCTATTTAAGTCAGAAACTTCTTGTTTAAGACAGTCATTTAGCATTAGGGCCACCAACTTAAGGCGGGACAACAACGCCAAGAAGGAAGTCAGGAGCCAGGAGTCAGGGAGAAATACTGAATTCTGAATTCTGACTCCTGCCCTACCCAAATGTCCCAGCTTAAACGAGTAGCCGCATTGGCTTAGTTAGTCATCACGGGCACTTTCCAGATCATTTGAAACGGCTATAGCAACAAAACACTTAGAGTCGTATCATAATTTAATAGAGTTTTCAGATTTATTGACAACCTCGGTATTGTTGGCTTGTAAACACTAGTACGTAGATAGTGCATAAGTGAGATGAGTACTCAAACGACTGATCCTCAAGCTCTAGATCGTTACGAATGTCAAGCTTGTGGCTACATTTATGAGCCAGTCAAAGGTGACGATAAAAACCAGGTTCCACCTGGAACATTGTTTGAATCATTGCCTCAAGATTGGCGTTGTCCGGTCTGTGGGGCAAGACCTTCGAGGTTTAACAATATTGGGCTAAAAGGCTCACCTTCTGGGTTCAAAGAGAACCTGAAGTACGGGATTGGCGTGAATAACCTCACACCTGGGCAGAAAAATATCTTGATTTTCGGGGGTCTGTTGCTAGCCTTCCTCTTTTTCATTAGCCTTTACGGGCTTCAGTGAGAAAGAATGCCTGTTGCGCCCTCTACGTAAACAACCATTAGAGCTGATTGAGAGTCCGAACTGTAATGCGTATGGTCACGAATGTTCTGCGAAAAATGCTGGTACTGTTGGCGATCGCCCTCCTGTGCACTGGATGTGGAGAGTATCTCCCATCGGTAAGCTCTAATCCCTGGCAACTGGTTCCAGTGCCAACTGATGAAAACTTGCTTGACATTAGCTTTGTTGGAGATTCCGCCCACGGGTGGCTTGTGGGTACAAAGGCTGGATTGTTTGAAACCAATGATGGCGGTTCAAGTTGGGAGCAGCGTAGCCTGGATCTTGACCAGCCCTACCGATTTACCTGCGTCAGTTTCTCTGATAGAGAGGGCTGGATTGTGGGTCAACCCTCCATCTTGCTGCATACCGAGGATGAGGGACGCTCTTGGTCCAGAATTCCTCTGAGTGAGAAGTTGCCTGGTGCTCCCAATACCATCCTGGCACTGAGTCCCAACTCAGCCGAAATGACCACCAACGTTGGTGCTATATATCGCACTTCGGACGGTGGCAAAACCTGGAAAGCGATGGTGGAAGAAGCGGTTGGTGTAATCCGCAACATCTCTCGCTCTCCAGAAGGTAAGTATGTAGCCGTTTCGTCTCGAGGTAGCTTCTACTCCACCTGGGAACCGGGTCAAACCGCATGGCAGCCTCATAACCGGAATAGCTCTCGCCGTGTTCAAAATATGGGTTTTGCAGCGGATGGACGACTCTGGATGTTGGCGCGAGGTGGACAAATCCAGCTCAGTCGCTTTGAAAGCCCGGATGATTGGGAGGAGCCTATCAGCCCAGAAATGGCCACCAGTTGGGGGTTACTTGATCTCGCCTACCGTACACCGGATGAAGTTTGGGTGTCGGGCGGCAGTGGAAATCTGCTGCGCAGCATTGATGGTGGAAAAACCTGGGAGAAGGATCGATTTGTTGAAGATGTGCCGTCGAACCTTTACAATATCAAGTTCTTCGGTTCTGAGAAGGGCTTCATCATTGGTCAACAGGGTACTTTGCTGAAATATGAAAGCGAGTCCGAATCTGCTTGATCAAGAGAGGTGCTTCTCCTGTGTCAAGTGGGAGTTGGGTGAGTGTCAACTAGTAATTCCCAAGTCAACAATTTTCTTGTCTCGTGGTCTCGTATGATAGAAGTTAAGTTTTTAGACGAATCTTAAAATTGGAGGAATCTGATGGCTGGATCGACAGGAGAACGCCCGTTTGGAGATATCATTACCAGTATTCGGTACTGGGTAATTCACAGTATTACTATCCCAGCACTGTTTATCGCTGGATGGCTGTTTGTGAGTACTGGTCTGGCTTACGATGTGTTTGGAACACCTCGTCCCAATGAGTATTACGCAGCACCCCAGCAAGAGTTACCCATCATTAGCGATCGCTTTAACGCGAAGCAGCAAGTTGAACAATTCATTCAAAAGTAGTTTTTGGCAAGTTTACGTATTATGACCAGCAATACTCCAAATCAACCCGTTTCGTATCCCATTTTTACCGTTAGATGGTTGGCAGTTCATACACTGGCGGTTCCAACTGTCTTTTTCCTGGGCGCGATCGCCTCAATGCAGTTTATTCAAAGGTAGAGAAAGCCATGGAAAAAATTCCCAACCCAAACAGACAGCCAGTAGAGCTAAACCGGACTTCTCTGTATCTCGGTTTGCTGCTCATCTTTACGCTTGGCATTCTATTTTCCAGCTACTTCTTTAACTAATAGCCATTGGTGAGTAGTCGTTGGGTGTTGGGTAGGGGGCTGTGGATTCGAGACTAGATTTTATGTCCTCGCTTCTCATTTCTTGCCCCTTGCCTTTCCCCTCTCATCATCTGCCCTTTCAACTTGTTCACTACTTCAGGAGGTGAAACTCGTGCTTAGTTCTGGGAGAATTCCACTTTGGATTGTTGCGACAATTGCAGGTCTGGGCATCATTACCGTCTTAGGGCTTTTCTTTTACGGTTCATATGCTGGACTGGGGTCATCAATCTAAACTCTGACCCGCATTGCCCACACTGTTAGACTCAAACCCGAAAATTCAAAGCAAACAAAAGCCGCCAGTTCTTTTAGAGGACTAGCGGCTTTCAAATTATTTCTTCAGCTATTCGAGTCGAATGGTGCTCAACTCAATAATGAGCGGCTCTAGCCGCTCATTATACCCTTTTAGATCCTACCTGAGTGGCAGCCTAAACCCCGCTGGGATCTTCACGTTCGATGTAAAGAAATAGAAGACCAAACACAACAGCAGGCAAGAGCCAGCACACTACAGGAATCAGAATCCAGGGCAAAAATGAAGCTGCGTAAGTACCTGTCATAACTAAGTTTCCTATCTCTATATGATCTCAGGAGAAACTGTTCAGACTTTACTGCGAACCGGGTACCAGTTGTTCACTTCTGGCTGCACTGCTAAGAATTCTTAATAATACGGACATCCCAGGTAATTCTAGGATTGGGGTTCAACCATTATGCAGAGCTTGGTTCGGCAGCAATGGATATTTGGATGCGCATGGCTAAACTGTTTGAAGTTCTCCACAAATTGGCGAACGAGTTCTCGTGCCTGTTCGTCATAGGCAACTGGGTTCGACCATAGTGTTCTGGGATTAAGAAGCTCAACTGAGACACCAGGAACCGCATCCGGCACCAGAACCTTGAAAATTGGGTGGGGCTGGACGTTGACGTGATCCAAATCGCCGTTCAGGGCAGCAGAAACCATTGCCCGTGTGTAGCACTTCTCCTGTAAGCAATTTCAGACCTTATTCCTACTAGGAATAGCTGAGTAATCGTGATGGTTCTAGACAGAAACTGTGAAACGAAATGAAGCGAGAGTTGATCAATTGGTTACTTGTTTATCTTACTAATTTTGCATCGAAAACTTCTGAGTGTTTCTCAGAACGTATACTTGCCAAAAGTAAAAAAACAGTTCGCCCTGTTCTTTAAAGATTCGTTTTAGTTTTTTATTTGTAGGTTGTCAAAAAATAGGTGTTTGGGAACACTCTTTCGATTTGCCTGTAAAAACCTCCAGAGTTATTAGGAGATTTCTAGCAAACGAAATACCCGTAAGGGCAGGTTTGGCATTAAAGCGATCGGCTTGATGCAAAGACTCTAGCAAAACCTGCCCCTATCAAACGGGATGTTTTCTCTCAGAAATTTCCTTAGTTTTGGCAGGTGGGTTGCTGTTCCTGCGCGGGAAGATGAGAATAGGAAGCTGTTGAACGTTCTCTAATCCAGTGCTCCTAATGACGATTGCGATCGCCCTCAATGCTGACCAAATTAACTCCCTGGATCTGTCTCTTGTCCAGTCGATGGTTGAACCTCTGCTTGAAAAAAGTGAACTGCCTGCTCACGAACAGCAGTTTCAATTTCAGATTGACTTTCCCAGAGAACCTGAAGATCCCAGAGAGCTATCCGAAATTCCCGAAATTCGCCTCTGGTTTGTGCGCTTGGATGCCCTTTATCCCTGGTTTCCCTTCCTGCTGGACTGGCAAGCCGGAGAGTTGGTTCGCTACACTGCTATGTTGGTGCCCCACCAGTTTCACCCCAGAGACGGCATTCAGTACAACCCAGAGGCCTTGGAGATTTTTGTCATGCACAAAGTCTTTATCCTGGCGAATTGGCTGAAGCAGCAAGGCATCCCAGGCACCTCTCGACTCAAAGCCATGACTCAGATGCTGGGCTATGAGATTGACGATGCGTTTTTTGAGCTGTTATAGGCGAAAGGTGAGAGGTGAATCGGTTGTTGGTTGGTTGTCCTCGTTCCCAAGCTCTGTTTGGGAACGCGCGCAGGAGAGCTTCCCGCTTCCTAACGCTTTCGGGAAGCAGAAGCTTCCACGAGCGGGTTACAAAGTTGGAACGTTGTACCCAGGACTTTGTAACCAGGACAAAATCACCCTAACGTTGGCTGAACCAACTAGAATCAGGGGAAGGGCATGATTCACCACTACTCCAAACCCATGACGGCAACGCTAATCCAGAGTCCTGATCGGGTTCTACTCGATCACATTAGCTGGCAGTCTTACCAATCACTGGTCAAGGATTTTGAGCAGCAACCCGCGATTCGACTCACCTACGACCGAGGTTTGTTAGAAATCAGAATGCCTTTAGATCCGCATGAAACCTACAAGAAGCTCTTGGGACGGTTGGTTGAGGCATTAACAGAGGAATTGGGGGTTGAAATCCGCAGTTTGGGGTCCAGGACGTGCGATCGCGAAGACCTGTTGCGGGGATTAGAACCCGATCAGTGCTATTACAATCAACATGAACAGGCTGTTTGGGACAAAGCGCAAATTAACTTGAACACCGATCCACCCCCCGATCTCGCCATTGAGATTGATATTACCAGTAGTTCAATTAATCGATTGGACATTTACGCAGAGCTGTGTGTACCGGAGGTTTGGCGATACGATGGGCAATCTCTAATCATGTATCGTCTGGGAAATCAGCAATATCAGCCTTACGGGAATAGTATTGCTTTCCCATTCTTAACGTCACTCGATATAAAACGATTTTTGGATTTGAAGCAGAGGACCAGGGAGAATGCTCTCATTCGGCTGTTTCGAGAATGGGTCAAGGAACATTTGACACTTGAGATGTAACGAGTCAATGCGATCGTTTGCTGAAATCAATGACAAAATCAGTCGCAAATTGGCCGTCGTTTGGACGGTAGAAGAGCTGAAGGCGCGGGTGACTGAGATCGGGGTAACGCAGGCGGCTAAGGAAGTGGATGTGATTACAACGGGCACCTTTGAGCCGATGGAGTCCTCTGGAGCCATCCTCAATTTGGGACACACCGACCCGCCGATCAAAATTCGCCAGTGCTGGCTGGATGGGGTTCCTGCCTACTCTGGGTTTGGAGCGGTGGATCTGTATTTGGGAGCGACTCAAGTCGGAGAGGCGGCTGATGGCGAAGAGGTGCGGGAGCGTGGCGGGGGCTATGTAATTGCGGATCTGATTGCGGGCAAGCCTGTTCATCTGCGGGCGATCGGTCAGGTGACAGACTGCTACCCGCGCGCCTCGTTTGAGACCACCATTACCCGTGACACGGTGAATCAGTTTTACCTGTTCAACCCGCGCAACCTTTACCAGAACTTTATTGTGGGCGTCAATGGCGGCGATCGCCCCCTGTTTACCTATTTGGGGCCGCTGCAGCCCCGTTTGAGTAACGCGGTTTACTCTAATCCGGGAGCTATTTCTCCGCTATTGAACGATCCCGACCTGCAACTGATCGGGATCGGCACCCGGATCTTTTTGGGCGGTGGCATTGGCTACGTTGCCTGGGAAGGAACTCAACATTTCCCGCTGCAGAAACGACTGCCAAACCGAACTCCGATTGGTCCGGCGGCAACCCTGGCACTGATTGGAGATGCCAAGCAAATGGATCCTCGCTGGGTGCGGGGATGTTATTTCAAAAGCTACGGTTCGTCCTTGATGCTGGGTGTCGGAGTTCCCCTGCCCGTGTTGCATGAGGAGGTTGTCGCCCGCTGTGCGGTTCAAGACCAGGATTTGGTGGCACCCATCGTAGACTTTTCGATTCCCCGACGGGTGCGCCCCACCTTTGGGCTGGTTAGCTATGCTCAACTTAAATCGGGACGGATTCTGATTGATGGTCAGTCAGTCCGAGTTGCCCCGCTTGCCAGCATTTACTTATCCCGACAGGTGGCATCGGAGCTAAAGCAATGGATTGAAGCGGGGACATTTCAACTGAGCGAATTTGTGAACCCGATCTCAACTGAGCGGACGTTTATGCCCCAGGATGTCTGGGGTTCTCAACTGGCGATCGATTAACCTTCGCTATTCTGTTCGCTGCGTTTGATCGGTTTAGCCGCTGCCTCTCGACGGGGGGATGGACGGGAACTGCCGGGTGGTTTAACCCCTCTACCGCCTCCGCGATCGCCCCCAAACGACGGCCTACGTGGGCGTCCCCGATTTGCGAATCCTCCAGGGGGTTTCTTCTTGGGTGGAGCAAGTCCAATACAGGTTGCTTCAGTAATCACCAGGGCAGTGCTCTCACGCTTGATATGCAGATCCCAGAAGTACCCTACCGTTTTGGGACTATCCAGATCGCCCTGGAGGCTCAGTTTGAACATCTTCCCTTTCTGTGAATTCTTGCGGGGGGCTTGTTGAATTTTGACCACAACATGCCGTTCTTCCTGAGAAAAGAATACAACTTCGCCGCGAATCGAGAAGTAACCATCCTCCAGACTGGAATCCGTTAAATCGCTAGTCGAAGCCTCGTTAGCATCTTCTGAAGCATTCTCTGCATCGTTTTCGCCCTGTTTGAGCGTCTCTGGCTCCCAAACGCCCACGATTTGAATATGCAAATCTCCTTCGATCTCTCGGGTACGGGGATAAACGACCCAGAGGTGATCTTTCTCCAGGTCGATATGATTCCGCACCAGGCTCATCACACGACCTAGGAGAACCGCGTTGAACTCTACACCATCGGACGTAACCAGTGTGCCGCGTGTAAATTCCTCTTCCGAAGAGGTATAACGCCCTCGAACCAGCCCGATCGCACGATATTGCTTGGGTTCACTGGGAGGAGGAATGGGTCGTTGGCGCAGTACTGCTGGGTCGAGTTGGTCTTCTTCAGCTTCTGAACTGTGAATCAGCGAGGTGGTTGGCGAACTTACAGTTGGCGAACTCACAGTTGGCGAACTCACAACTGACTCCTGAGTAGGGATTGACTGGCTGGGTGGTATCGCAATTTTAGGCACAGCAGACTGATCCGGAGGTTGGGGTCGAACCGGTCGAACTGGCGGTTTACGAAGAACAGGAGGCGTGGATTCAGATGAGTCTGCAGCCGAAGTATCTCCAGCGTTCGGGGGAGAATCCGTTGAAGAATCAGTGTCGGATGGTTCAGATGGAGTTGATGATTGCTTATCCAAGGGAATTTGATTGGAAAGCGAAGACTTAGGAGGCTGTGGGGACAAATCGGGTGAAGGACTCATAGGCTCTTATTCAAGCGGGGTGCATGGTTGCATCAGTCAGCTTATTGTACTGAATGCCGCTAGGGTACAGGCGAATCCGCAAAGTTTGTGCAAAATTTGCAAATCAAATAGTAGACTCCAACACCCTAGACAAGCTTGCTGCTGTAACCGTTGGCACTAGACGGCATCTAGACTAAAGAACTCATTCTTAACATTTGACATTGCTAGAGAGCAAGATTGTTTAACTCATCATATCGAAAAGCCAGTCATTCCCAACTGGCGCAACCCAGATTGAGAACAGGGATAAAGGGGTGAACTGAAGACCCAAAACGGCATGGGTGAATAGGCTGGGACAGTAGCTAATCCCTGTGACATCCTAAATAATGCACTCCGCCTGGAGAATTTCGAACCAGACGTTGCACACACTATCTTTATTCTAAAGGTTCAATATATGTTGAACATACAGAACAAACAAGACTTACGCGAATCATGGATGAGGTGCGATCGCCCGTGAAACTCACTCAACTCCTTCGGCGAACAACAAGTGTATTGGTAGCTGGAGTCAGCTCACCTGCCTTGCTATTGTCCCTGAGTACAGCAGGCAAGGCTCAGGTCATCGTCGCCCCTGATTCCACACCGATCGCTCCGCAACAGGCAACATCAGGGTTATGTCCAGCCCAGCTTGCGGACGCAATTAATCCGATCGCCGCGCGATCGCCCGCCATCCGCTGGGGCATTTTCGTCCAGACCCTTGCCGATTCTGCCGCTCGCAAAACCCTGTATGCCCGCAATCCGGATGCGCTCATGATTCCGGCATCCAACAACAAGCTATTTACCACAGCCGCCGCTTTACAGAAACTGGGTGCTCAATTTCGGATTCGCACCACGGTGACGGGCAGCAGCAGCGGAGCGAATCTGGCCATGCTACGCATCATGGGTCGGGGTGATCCCAGTCTGAACACGGCTCGTTTAAATCGTTTGACCCAGCAATTAAGCCAAAACGGAATTCAGCAAGTGTCGCTGCTGGTTGGCGATGACACCTATTTTCGGGGTGCCGCCGTAAACCCCAACTGGGATGCAGATGACACCCTGGCCGGGTATGGAGCACCCGTGAATAGTTTGATGCTGAACCAGAACGCGATCGCGCTGACGTTATTTCCCCAACGAGTTGGCCAACCCCTGCGAGTGCAGTGGGACGATCCCACCGATGCCAGCGACTGGCCATTGGACAACCAATCGGTAACCGTGGCTACGAATCAGGAAGAGTTTTTGGAGGTTTACCGCGATCGCACCGCCCGCATCATTCACGTCGAAGGTCAACTGCGGGCTGGCGCTGCTTCTGAACCGGCTGCTGCCTCTATTCCTAATCCAGGCAACTACCTGGTGGGCAAATTTCGGAATGCACTGACCGCTGCCAGAATCGCCGTTCGTCAATCCACACTCGTGAAATCGACTCCCGCTTCGCCCGGTGACGTTGAGCTGGTCGCTCTGGATTCGCCACCCTTGTCTGAACTGCTCAAAGAGACGAATCAAGAAAGCAACAACATCTATGCAGAAGCCTTGCTGAAGACCGTTGGCAAGGCTCAAAATCCAGCCAGTCTGGGTGACGCCACGGCAAACGGCGTTGCCGCCGTCAAAGCAATCCTGACCCCCTTAGGCGTCAATCCGAACCGATACAGCATGGTGGACGGCTCCGGATTGGCCACTCGCAACCGAGCCAGCGCCGAAGCACTGGTGCAAACCCTGCAGGCGATGGCGATCGCGCCAGAGTCCCAGGTGTATCGCGCCTCACTCCCCGTTGCAGGCGTCAGCGGCACGTTGAAGGATCGCTTTCGGAATACCCCTGCTCAGGGAAGACTGCACGCCAAAACCGGAACTCTGTCCGTCGCCATCTCGCTGTCTGGCTATCTGACTCCTGCAAATCACCCGCCTGTCGTTTTCAGTATCCTTACCAACTACTCGAACGTCTCAATCTCCACCGTGCGAACCGCTGTGGATGAAATCGCGCTGGTGTTGACTCGGTTAAAAAGGTGCTAAGGGAACTGCAAGTTAATAATAGACTTGTTGCTTAATAAAAGATCTTAGAAGCAAGGCACAGAGTGTCTTTGCCCTGCCTTAGCGAGTTAAGCAGCTTCCAAATAAAAGTTCCATAGTCCTGCTGCGGTGAGCATGAGGTGATCATCGAAGTCAGTCACACGATTCCTATAAATGGCTGATACTGCACCATAACGCTTCATCCCAGCATGGGCATGCGCACAGACCACTCGTTGAGCGCTGAATTCTTTGTTTTGCTGCTTTTGCTGCTCAGTGAGTGCTTTGCCTCTGGGCTTTTTATGGGGCAAATGGATGTTGACAAACTCGTTTTGCAATCCCTGAAATCCTAAATCTCCTTCCACTGCAACCTCATCTGGAATGTTTCCCACCAGGTCTGCTTGATCTAGTTGTCGCTTATCATGAATCTTTCCAGCTTGAGCTTGAGTCAACAAGATCACTCGCTTTTTGCGGGTGCTGCCGGTGATGTGCTTGCGGGTGTGCCGTTTCTTCTTGCCAGAGTAATGCTCCTGCTGCTGTTCGCTATCCTTGGGACGTTGCACGGGGCGTTCCGTGCCATCGCAAATCACCTCTTTCACCTCTGGAAACCGTTCCAGAAATTGCTCAATACTTGCCAGTTTGCGCTCCGGCAACACCATGCTCTTGCCTAATGCAGTCTCCAACATCCCTTGCAAGCGATGCACCCACCGATTCGCACGTCCCCGCTCTAGATCAAAGATGAAGCTTAAAACATCAAAGCTTGGGTAACACTTGAAATAGAACAAGATGAAAAAGAGTTTGGACTCCATGCTCCGTAAGCGAGCTTTCCTCCCCCCACCTCTGGCGCGTTTGCGCGGCTTCGGGTCGTTTTCTAGGCTCTCTTGATAGACTCTACTGAAGACCTCGCACAATGCGTCAAACGCTTTGCGATTCAGCCCAGTCAACGCCCTCAACAGGCGGTCATTTTCTAAGGCACGCTGAATGTTGAGCATAGGTTGCTGCTGGATCGGGGAGTAGTATTAATCTACCTTATAAAGCAACAGGTCTAATGAAAAACAAATCGCTCGTTTGGTCGGGGTTGCCCCCATCAATCATGACAGCGGTAAACACAAGGGTAAGCGGATGATTGCAGGCGGACGCACCAGGGTTCGCTGTGGCTTGTACATGGCAGCTTTAGTCGCTACTCGACATCATCCGGTGATTCGCGATTTCTACCAGCGCTTGCTGGCCAAAGGAAAGCTCAAACAGGTTGCTCTGGTTGCTTGTATGCGCAAACTTCTGGTCATTCTCAATGCCATGATCCGCGATAACAAACCTTGGCAAGCACCTGCTTAGTCAAGCGTTAGCATCAATTAATCCTCCAACCTGCACGGAGCACCAGAGCCGTGCAGGTTGTTCTGCGCGTTTGCAGTTCAGAAAATTGGCGCTATCCTCTTGACGTTCAAGACAATCGCTACGGCGATGGGATTGTTCTTTGTCGGAAATCTCCTAAGAGCGCCAATGACCAATGACCAATGACCGTTCGGTTGAGCGCTCACGTCGAAGCCAATGACCAATGACCAATGACCAATGACCAATGACCAATGACCACTAGAGGGTGTTAGCATTTTGGCAGCTATTTCCTAATCGAAAAAAATGGATCTGGCCACGATCGCGGCTATCGTCATCACCACCATTGGGTTTATCGCCAGCATCATTCAGCTGATCGATTTTTGGCAGAAACATCGGGAGAAACGCCGCCTCAAGAAACCTGCCACTGTTCAGCGGCCCTTGCTGGAGAAGACGCGATCGCGCCGAAACCAGCCCTTCACGCCCCGGCAGGATTGGGGAGAGGCGATCGAAACCGCTAGCTTCTACGGACGCGACGAAGAACTTAACCAGCTACAGGCATGGATTGTGCAGGACTATTGCCGTCTTGTCGCAATTCTGGGAATTGGCGGGGTTGGTAAGACTACGCTCTCGATTAAAGCGGGGCAGCAACTTTTAGCGACGCCGATGCTACCTGAACAAGACTCCTTTGAGGTGATCATCTGGCGCAGTTTACGAGAAGCTCCCCCGTTGGATGCGGTGCTCAACGAGGTGTTGAAGGTGGTTGCCAATCAGCCCGACCTGCAAGTTCCAGCAGGCACAAATGCTCAAATCACCCAATTGCTAGAATTCTTCGGTCAAATGCGCTGCCTGCTGATTCTGGACAACGGCGAATCGATTATGCAGGGGAGCGATCGCGCTGGCGAGTATCGAGACGGCTACGAGGGCTATGGGGAGCTGTTTAGACGCATCGGCGGCACCTCCCACAAAAGCTGTCTGGTGTTGACAAGCCGTGAAAATCCCAGCGAGATTGCGGCTGCCACCAGAGACAATCCCCTGGTTCGCTGCCTGCAACTCACCGGGTTGAACCTGACAGCGGGAGAAGCGCTGTTTCACGATCGCAATTTGGTCGGCACAGACACCCACCAGCGATCGCTGATCGAGTTCTACCAGGGCAATCCCCTCGCCCTCAAAATTGTCGCCACCACCATTCAGGAACTCTTCGATGGCAACATTGCCCAGTTCCTGGACAGCAATCTGGGTGTGTTTGGCGACATTCGCGACCTGTTGGAACAGCAGTGCGATCGCCTATCCGAACTGGAGCGCTCTTTGATGGTCTGGCTAGCCATTGATCGTGAACCCGTTGCCCTATCAGCCTTACGAGACAGTTTGCTTGCCGAAGTTTCCCAGGCAGACTTGCTACAGGCATTGCAATCGTTGGTGCGGCGATCGTTAATCGAGAAAAGCGCCGCATTGTTTACCTTGCAGCCTGTGGTGATGGAGTACTTCACAGAGCAACTCATCCAACAGGCAACGGATTTTGTAACGGATGAAACGGATAGATCGATTGCTTTATCCGTTTCATCCGCTGCCACCCTTTTCAACCGTTACGCCCTGATTCAAGCAACAGCAAAAGATTATGTGCGAGACGTGCAAGAACGGTTGATTCTTGACCCAGTTGCTGAACGGCTCGTCAGGCGCTGGGGAAGTCACCAGAATACTGAAATTCGGTTGAAGCAAATTCTGACAGCGCTTCAGCAGTCACCCCGCCAGCCTGGATACGCCGGTGGCAACATTCTGAACCTGCTGCGTCACCTCCAGGTAGATTTGAGCAATTCAGATTTTTCTAATCTGACGATCTGGCAAGCCTACCTGCAAGGAGCGACGCTACAACGCACTAATTTCTCGGACACGGATCTGGCTCACTGCATCTTCAATGAAGCATTCGATCGCGTCAAGTCTGTTGCCTTTAGTCCCGATGGCACTCTCTTAGCCGCTGGCGATGCTAAAGGAAATATTCTGCTGTGGCAGCTAACTGACTATCAGCATGTGGCGACCTTCGGGGGACATACCGATACTGTGAGGACGATCGCCTTTAGTCCAAGTGGGCATCTGATAGCCAGTGGGAGTTATGACAATACAATTAGGCTCTGGGATGTGAGCTGCGGGCACTGTCTAAGAATTTTGGAGGGGCATACTAGAGAATTGAGAGGAGTAGTTTTCAGTCCAGAGAGTCAGTTTCTAGCCAGTGCCAGTGTCGATTTCACCGTCAGGCTTTGGGAAGTTGAGACGGGGCAATGTCTCAAGACTTTGCAAGCACACGCCAATGTTGTTCACTCCGTTGCCTTTAGCCCCAGTGGAAAAATCCTTGTCAGTGGTGGTGCTGATAGAACTATCAAATTTTGGGAAGTCGAGACAGGACAGCTTCTGAAGACGCTAGAGGAACACACTGAGAGAGTAGAATCGGTCGCGTTTAGTCCTAATGGTGAGAGGCTTGCCAGTGGGAGTGCAGATACAACGGTCAGGTTGTGGGATGTGCATACCGGGGAATGCCTCAAAATCCTGCCAGGACATTCCGATTGGGTCTGGTCTGTTACTTTTAGCCCCAATGGAGAGCTGCTAGCGAGTGGAAGTGCTGACAAAACAGTAAAACTTTGGCAAGTCAACACGGGGCAATGTCTGGAAACATTGCGAGGGCATATTGATGAAGTGCGTTCAGTTGCCTTTAGTCCAAATGGGCAAATGCTTGCCAGTAGCAGTGAGGAACTAGAAATTAAACTCTGGGTAATGCCGATTGGACGATGTCTCAAAACCCTTGTGGGCTATCAAAGTTGGGTCACAGCGGTTGTCATTAGTCCGGATGATCAAACGCTGATGGCAAGCTACGGTGACGGAAAGGTGCGACTTTGGTCAATCAATACTGGGCAGTGTCTCAAAATCCTGGAGGGCCATACAGATTGGGTTCATTCTGTTGTCATTAGCCCTGATGGACAGGTGATAGCTAGTGGCAGCCATGATGAAACCATTCGACTCTGGGATGCAAGAACTGGAGAGTGTTTCAAAATCTTGGGAAGGCACACCACAAGTGTCATATCCCTTGTCTTTAGTCCAGATGGTCAATTGTTGGCCAGTGGAGGAGGAGAAGACCATGCTGTGAAGCTCTGGGATCTGAAGACAGGACAATGCCTCAAAACTTTAGAAGGACATACAACCTGGGTAGACACAATCGCCTTCAGCCCCGATGGGCAAACCCTAGCTATTGGGCTTGATGGTTGCGTCATCCTTTGGGACGTGAACACCGAGAAAACTCCCCAAAAATTGGAGGGGCATCAGAAATGGATTAGTGGCGTTACTTTCAGCCCTGATGGACAGTTGCTTGTCAGTTGTGGCGATCGCATCCGCGTTTGGGATGCCAGCACAGGACAATCCCTCAAAGTAATTTCAGGACACGACGGTTGGGTAGATGCGGTTGCCTTCAGTGTCGATGGTCAAGTTCTGGTCAGTAGCAGCGAGGATCACACGATTCGGTTTTGGTCAATCGAGACAGGTGAATGCCTTAGAGTGCTGCAAGGGCATACCAGGGGAGTCAAAACGATCGCGCTCACCTCTGACGATCAGATTCTTGTCAGTGGTAGTAGAGCGGATGAGACAATCAAAATTTGGGATGTGGAGACAGGGGAATGCCTGGACACCTTGAGGTGCGATCGCCCCTACGAAGGCATGAACATCACTAGAACGACCGGATTAACCACGGCCCAAAAACAGGCGCTCAAAGCATTGGGGGCGATCGAGAGTTCTGAAGACATTACTTCCTAAGCAACCATTGTTGCTGTAAGGCGTTGGTTCAGCACTCTCCAAAACGTTGCAACAGCCTCTGGTTTAGCATCAAAGAAATCTTCAAAGAAGCCGCAGCCGTTCAGTGATGGCGGATAAGCATAACGCTCACCATCTTCACCCAATTCGCTTATCCAGTCTTCTGGTTCAGACGAATCAACAATCTCAAATAGGGTTCTTGGATAAAGATAAGGACGGCCCTGGTCATTTAACAAGCGAAAATCATCTGCTTCAATGCCAAGCACAAGGTAACATTGTCCATTCTTCAAATCAACAGGCTGATTCGCTTGTTCTCGCAATTTCACGATCATAGAGTTAGCCTGCCTGCTTCTGTTTTAATTCAACTCTGCCAATATCAGGATGCTCATACCAATGATATTCGTAGTACTGCCCGGCAATTTCAAACTCGGGACTGCTCTTTTTAACCCATTTTGATGGTTTCCCACCGTAGGTTGCTACTAGACGCTGTAGATCACGAATACGCCTGCCCTTGGCTATGATCCTGGCTTGGGCAAGCATTTGTGGCGTAAGTTCAGAAATACGTCCTCACTCCTCACGGATACTGCTTGTTACACATAGAGCTTACATAAACCTCAGAATTTTTAACTGGAAATAAAATGAATGTCCAGTAGAGGGGCTTAAAACTCCGAGGTTTTGGTCAAGAATGCGTAAGTTTTGCTAGGGTTCATTGAGGATTAAGGGAAATCCCAATGCTACTGCTCTCCGCCAACCCCGATGCCGCTGCCATAGATTTGGGCACCCGCGATATTGATGTCGGTCAAGATTGCGCCAAAGGTTTCCGCATTGATCATGCGGGCATTGGTCAAGTTGACGCCGCTCAGGTTTGCGTTATTTAACACTGCATTGGTCGCAAATGCGCCCGTCATATCGGCGCGTTTCAGGTTTGCGCCGGTTAAATCAGCCCCTTCCAGGTTGGTCTCTACCAGAACAGCCCCCTGCAGATTGGCATCCCGCAAATCCGCCCCGATCAAATGTGCTCCCTTCAGGTTTGCGCCTGCCAAATTACAACCAGCACAGGCTCGTGTCTCCAGGAGTTGCTTGACATGAGCGGGATTTTCAGCTTTAGCAGAAAGCGGAAGCGAGATAGCCGCGAGTAGGGCGATCGCAGGGAGAATGACTGATTTCATAGATTACCCCCAAAAATTGCAGCGGATCCGTAAGTGACTACACACGATCCTCATAAATCTCGGAATGCGGATGATCACGCTACCGATTAATCACGCATTCGAGGGAGTTTTATGCGTAACCTCTACTGTTAGATTCGCACACTCAGAGAAAATCAGATTCATTCTGTGGGGTGAGCCGTTCGGTCATCCTTTCGCTGAAACCAAAGCGCTACCATAGCAGTATGCAGGACAATTTGAGCCTTATGAAGCAGGCTATGACTATGAGACAGGCTACTCGTTACTTGATTGCAACTGGATGGGTACTATCGGCGCTGGTGGTGTCGGATGCATCGGCGATCGCGCGTCCGATCGCACCGCTCAGTCGGTTCACGCCAGCTCAAATTCAGCGCCTATCTCGTGACTTAAATCGCTCAAATGCCGAAGACTTTTTCCGGCAGGGACAAGAGAAATTGGAGCGAGAAGTGCAGCTTCTGAACCGAAAACGAAACCTGCTCACTGACGAACTGCTCAAGGTTGACCCACCTATCCAGATGCAGCGAGATCCGTCTTCCTCTGAGCGTTCTGAACGGCCACGCGATCGTTCGATTTTAGATTGACGATTTTTGATTTTGGATTGCTGATTCTTACAGCACAACGGTATGGTTTCTCTCAGAAATCTCCCAAGTCATTACTTGAAGAGCCGCTCGAATTCAGCCTGGAGCGATCGCAAGTCCGCTAACCTTGAAACAATCAGATTTTGCTCTCCAGCGTCTTCCAGGCGTTGCTTCCAATGGTAAACAGTCTCTACATTGTTCATCCAGAAGTTGATCACGGTATCCACAGCCTGGTCTAAGTTCCAACCACGCTCAGGAGGTACGGCTTCAACCGATTCAATCAGCGCATCCAGCGTACATCGTTGGGAACTTAAATACTCAACTCCGGTGGGTGTGGGTTGCTGCAACAGTTCCTGCTGATGGTTGAAAACGTTCAGCATTGGAGACACACCGAGAATCTCGAATGTATAGGTCATGTCAATGCTCCAAACTCAACACTTACGAGTTCCTTTAAATAGTGAATTTTAATAAACCGAAGTTAAATTAGAAGTCTTTCATATGACAGATTTAACAAATTGTTAATCTTTTTAACTCAATCAATGGGCTGTTATCTTGGCATCGATTTTGGTACTTCAGGGGCGCGTGCAGCTGCAATTGACGTAGAGAAGCGGTTGTGTGCTCAAGTTAGCCAACGTTTCGAGCAAGTAACCCCTGAAGATTGGGCAATCCATTGGCAGCAAACCCTGTTTCATCTGATTCAGCAAATCCCAACTGAGATTCGGGAGCAGGTAAGGGCGATCGCCATCAACGGCACCTCCTCGACCGTGTTGTTGTGCGATCGCGCGGGTCAGCCTCTCGACGCGCCGCTGCTTTATAACGATGCCCGTGCAGCCGCTCAACTCGAACCCTTGACAGCATTCTTTGCTCAGGAGCGTTATGCCAATGCGCCCTGCCGAGAGAACGTGCTGAATGCCACATCAAGCCTGGTGAAGTTGCTCTGGTGGGGTCAGCAGCCGTTTTATGGTCAAGCAAAGTACCTGATGCATCAAGCTGACTGGCTGGCGTTTCTGCTGCACGGTCAGCCGGGTGTGAGCGACTATCACAACTGCCTGAAGCTGGGCTACGACGTTGCCCAATTGCGCTATCCGGGCTGGATGGAAGAGCTGGGAGTGCTGCCACTGCTGCCGACGGTTCTGACACCGGGAACCGCGATCGCCCCTGTTCTCCCCGCGATCGCCAGTCAACTTGGGTTGTCACTGGATTGTTGGGTGTGTGCCGGAACCACCGACAGCATTGCCGCATTTCTCGCCAGTGGAGCGACGTTGCCAGGGGAAGCCGTCACCTCGCTCGGCTCCACTTTGGTGCTCAAACTGCTCAGTCAAACGCCAGTAGAAAATGGCAAGTACGGAATCTATAGCCATCGTTTGGGTGATTTATGGCTGGTCGGCGGAGCTTCAAATACGGGGGGAGGGGTGTTGCAGCAGTTCTTTACGCCGGACGAGTTGCAAACGTTGAGCGCTCAAATTCCAGTTGAGTACGCGAGTCCGCTGGATTACTATCCGTTAACGAAACCGGGTGAGCGCTTCCCGATCAATGATCCAACCCTGCCGCCTCGTCTAGCACCCCGACCGGATCGCCCAGTAGAATTTCTGCACGGACTGCTGGAAAGCATGGCGCGGATTGAAGCCGCAGGCTATCGGCAATTGCAGGACTTAGGCGCAACACCTTTAGCGACGGTATACACTGCTGGCGGCGGAGCAGCAAACTCAGCCTGGACTGCGATTCGTAGCCGTCATTTGCAGGTGCCGGTGCTGCGATCGCCCCAAACCGACGCTGCCGATGGAACCGCATTGTTGGCAGCCACTTCGCTCAAGGCAGTTGCGGCTTGAGTTGAGCCAGAATTTCCGGCGTCAGGCTGACCCTGACTTCCAAATGCTGTAAATCATCTCGCACAATCAACGTTTGCGTCTCCGCCAAATAGTGGCACTGATAGGCTTGCACATTTAACGTTTGGTACACCAAGTCGGGCAGCTCAATCCGAATCACCAACTCCTTCTGCGATTTAGGAAAGATATAAAGCTGCTGGCGTAGGCTGTCCAACTCCAGCCGGTCCACCGTTGTGCCTTTTTCCTCAGCGGCGTCAGCCTTCTTCCAGTACAACGTAATGCCACGCAGCTCCGGGTCAGTCAGCACAAAGGTTTCGTCAAAGCGCTGCGGCTCCCAATTCAGGCTGCTAGCGTCTGCCGTTCCTGGCAAAAGCCGCTGTCGCCAGTTAATACGCTGACCGTTGAGTCCTGCCCACCACTGTCGAATCGCCGCTAGACTCTCAGTATTGTTCGGGTCACTGCTGCCAAATTGCCAAACGGTTTTTGCTTGCATCGTACACATTCCTTTCTATCCACCATCCACCATCCACCATCCACTACTAACCCAGCGATCGCCCACCTCCATCACCTCCATTATGGATCTCCCCCTCGTCTACCACCCAGACTACGTTGTACCGCTGCCCGATGGACACCGCTTTCCCATGCCCAAATTCCAGTTGCTTTACGAGCGGCTCCTGAGCGATGGTGTAGCAAGTCCGTGCCAATTTCATACCCCCAAGCGCCCGCCACAGGAGTGGATTGAGCTAGTGCATACCCCCGACTATGTGCAGGCTTACTGCACCGGAACGCTGGATGCAAAAGCACAGCGGCGAATTGGGTTGCCCTGGAGTCCGGTACTGGTGAATCGCACTTGTGTGGCCGTGGGTGGCACAATTCTCACGGCACAATTAGCACTGGAGCACGGATTGGCCTGCAATACAGCGGGAGGCACTCATCACGCCTTCCCCAGCTATGGATCGGGGTTCTGCATTTTCAACGACCTGGCGATCGCGGCCCGCCTGCTGCGATCGTTGGGATTGGTTCAGACTGTCTTGATCGTCGATTTAGACGTGCATCAAGGAGACGGCACGGCGCTCATTTTCCAGGACGATCCCAGCGTGTTCACCTTCTCCATGCATTGCGAGATCAACTTTCCCAACACGAAACAGCAGAGTGATCTGGATGTTTCATTGCCGGAGGGGATGGAGGATGATGACTACCTGCAAACCCTGGCTGACTACCTACCAGATTTGTTGTCTCAAGTAAAACCCGATTTGGTGCTCTACGACGCGGGGGTTGATCCTCACCTCAGCGATCGCCTCGGCAAACTCGCCCTCACCGATACCGGTCTGTTTCGTCGCGAGATGCAGGTGCTCACGACCTGTGTTGCTCAGGGCTACCCGATCGCTTGCGTAATTGGAGGTGGTTATGCCGATGACCTGCAAGCTCTCGTCTACCGCCACTCCCTTGTCCACCGAGCTGCCAGCGAGGTCTACCGCCTACCGCCACTACCCCGCCTCTGATACCAGGTTGCAGTCCGACACATAATTAACCGGGTAATACAATATCTGGCATTCCCATGTAGGGTGTGTTAGCGACAGCGTAACGCACCGAAGCCCCTATTATGGTGCGTTACGGCGCTGCCTAACACACCCTACTGGACTGGCATTCGCACCCTTACCCAAGGGGCCACAACTCCCATCAATTATCAATTGCCCGAATCACCCGACAAGGATTGCCCACTGCAACGACATTGGCCGGAATATCTTTAACCACCACACTTCCTGCGCCAATGGTGGTATTGTCGCCGATCGTCACACCCGGACAAATAATCACACCACCGCCAATCCAGACGTTATTGCCAATTGTGACCGGGGCTGCAAGTTCACGTCCAGTCAATCGTATAGCGGGGTCGATCGGGTGGTAAGCCGCATAGATTTGCACATAGGGTGCGCAGAGAACATCGTTGCCGATCTGAACCGTGTTGCAATCGAGAATCACCCCCCCGTAGTTCATGTAAAAGCGATCGCCCACACAAATATGATTGCCATAGTCACAGTGAAACGGTGGCTCAATCCAGGAATTCGTTCCCAAACTACCAAACAGTTCTTGCAACACTTGCCGACGCTGCTTCGATTCCTCTTCTGTTGTTTGATTAAACTGACGCAATAAACGACGTGCCCGCTTACTTTCCGTCGCCAACTCAGGATCATTGGCAAGGTACAATTCTCCCGCCAGCATCTTTTGCTTTTCAGTTTTCTCTGGTTCAGTCATACCCTACTCAGTACTCAGATTGTTCCTCTCCTACATGCTACGAAATCGCTTGTTTTCTGCCCTTACTTCTTACCCTGGCAAGAGGAAACAGGAGTCGGAAGATATGCCGGTTCCGACTCCTGAAGCTTGTTCTCCAGAGAGGAACCTTGAGTTCTTTTGACTGATTGAGAAAAGCCAATTTTTTTGAGACAAAAATCACTCTCTTAAATTCAGGCTTAATCCCTCGAAAGAAGCCTTAGAGGATGTTTGAAAAGGTGTGGTCTGTGATGTTAAGCACTCAGCGATCCCCCCCTAGCCCCCCTTAATAAGGGGGGAAATTAGCTCAAAGTCCCCCTTATTAAGGGGGATTTAGGGGGATCTTGCACGCTTTGCTACAAACAGGAGGACTTTTAAAAACATCCTCTTATGAAGCCGAAAACAAACCACACTAAAATGCATGTGCTTTAGCAAAAC
>JAAUSG010000046.1 GCA_012034055.1 Leptolyngbyaceae cyanobacterium RU_5_1
AAAGGGCAAGCTGCTAGACGGCGATCGCTCTATTTCAGATGCACTACAGTCGATTGTGCGATCCCTTTGGAACAACGATTGAGTACGCCTTAACACCAGAGTCGAGAAAATGTGTCAGTCAGTCAGCCCTGCACCAGGAATTGTTAGCAGCCCGTGCTGGATGATATATTTTTGCCATACGGATTGACTTGAGTTGACAATAGTTAAGATATATGGGTTTACTTTTTCAGCTACGTTATTTACTTCCGGCCCAATTGGGACTGCTCCTTGTTTTCGTATTTTCAGGGTGTAGTCAACCCCGTTCAGGGCCGGTTGAACGGTGGATTATTGGTCTGGTCAGCTACGATACCGGTGCCCAATCGTTGGATAAGTATCAGAACTTTAAGGAGTACTTAGGCAAGCAAACGCACAAAATCATTGAACTTGAACCCGCGCTGAATGAACTGCAAGCGGTTCAGCAGATCAACAACAAAACCTGGTCAATTGTTTTTGCGCCCCCGGGATTGGCCGCGATCGCGATCGCTAAAAATCAATATACTCCGATCTTTCCGCTCCAAGGACTGAACAACCTGCGCTCCGTGATCGTCGTCCGCGACGATAGTCCATCGCAGGCGATCGCAGATTTGGCAAACAAAGTGGTTGCCCTGGGTCAACCGGGGTCTGCGGCTGGATATTATTTGCCCTTATATGATCTCTACGGTTTAACACTGCAAGAGATTCGCTTTACACCAACACCAGCAACGATTCTGGAGTGGCTCAGTCAGGGCACGGTCGCTGCTGGGGCCTTGTCTGAAGACGAATTTCGCAAGTATCGCTACCAGTTTGGAACCACAAAGTTTCGGATTTTGCGCACCAGCCGCCCTGTTCCTGTGGGTGTAGTGCTGGTGGCCCCAACGGTCAACCTGAATGAACAGGAACAAATTAAGGCCACGATGAGCCAGGCAACGGCCAGTATCGTTGAGGATGCGGGGTATCTTCCCAGCGCTAAAGTGCCTGATTATACCCAGTTTATTAAACTAGTTGAAAAGGTGCGCCCACTGGAGGCACAGGTTAAAAAGAAACCGGCTGTGCTGGAATTCAATGCAACCAATGCGGCGGCTGTGCAGCCTCAGTAGGGCATGTTCTTCTATCCGTCAGAATCCTGGACTAATTGAGGACTATTGAGGTGTTTATGATCAATCGATTCTGTGTGACTCGCATTTTTGTTGCTCTGACCACGGCGATCGGCACAAGTGCGCTGTTGGCGATACCCGGTTGGGCGTTTACATTGTCCAGCTCCGAGGCAACCTTCACAATCAATAACTTTAGTGATTTGCCGTTGGATGTGCAAACGTTTCAAGATGCCTACACTGAAGCCATTGCTGCCGATGGCACCGTTCAAAGTAATGCGGACGCGAATGCACGTTTTCTAACGGATCAAGCGAATCAAGCGAATTCACAAGCCAATGGTTCTTCTGCTAGCATCGTCAGCGGTAACGGTAATGACTACGTTGGGCTGGCACAGAGCATTGCTGAAGTGATTGGCTACAGATTTGCGATCGCAAGCGGCGAAACATTTTCGTTTGATTTCACTACGTCATTAAACTTAAAGACTTCAATCGATGATCCTGGAGTTGAAAACGCAACTGCAGTGGGCAGCCTATTTCTTGGGCTGTATGATGCGTCTGATCCAGCCAATCTGACTCTTTTAGACTTTTTGACGATTTCCAGCAATTTAGGAACTTCGGGTAACCGTAATGACTTGGCAGTGAATCAAAGTGCTGGGATTACGTTTAGTTCCAACCAGACTGCTCTTGATACCGTTTTGGCAGGCAAGCCAGCCTCTGCATCAGCCTCAGTTCAAGGCAGTCTTTCCCGGTCTTTTACCAGCCCTACCTCGTTGACATTAGTGAAGTCCAGTGTGAATCAAGCCACTGCCGCCGCTGTTCCTGAACCTTCCAGTGTCCTGGCTTCATTACTTGGTATCGGTTTGGTTGGGATCCGATTTTGGCGCAAACCAAAGATGGTTAAGTAGCGTGATTCAAGACAATGCAAAATCTTCGATACACCTGTATTTCCTGAGCATCTCATACGCCATCCTGGTCAATTTTGCTGCTTTGGCCGGAGTCCTGGCGATCGCCCCTTCTACGCTGCTACTGGCTCCACTGCTCCTCCGATCCGAAGATGAACAGCAGTAGAGGGGTAAATCCGAGATACAAGGAACTCCCAGTCATTGAGGATAGATTCAGGTGCCAAATCCTCATTGGGTGGGATTGTTCCCTGATAAACCAGCAACACAGGTTCCAAAGTTGATTTCTCAGCTCTGAAGTATTCTGCTATCCGCAGTTCAGGTTCACAGCCTAGAGATTTCGCCAGTTCTTCAACCTGCTCTGGTGTGTGGCTTGTCACTTGTGCAAGATCGATGAATAGCCACACTTCCCCGGAAGGAGTGATTTTAGGAATCCTCAGTTTGCTCTGGTCTTTCGATAAAACCGCCGAATTTGCAGACATACAGCTTTCCTTTCCGATGGCTCCTTAATAAGTAGTCCGACAGTCGCCTTAATTATTTGTAGGCTGGGTAAAGCGATCGCTCTACCCAGCCATCTTCTGCCAACGTCCTCTCAGTTCTCAACTGCCCCTAAAGCTCTTAATGTCGCTTTTTGAGCCTCTGTCAGCCCTTTTACCTCTGTAATATTCATCCCTTCATAGGGTCTTTTCGCAATCAGGGTTTTCAGGCAACGACCGGTCTGGAGATCCCAAAGTTTAATGGTTTCGTCTTGAGAGCCACTGGCTAAACGCTGACCATCCGGACTGAAGGCAACGGACCAGATCCAACTGTTGTGGCCCTGTAACGACTGTCGGCATTCCCCGATCGCACTATCCCAGAGCTTGATGGTGTTGTCACAACTGCCGCTGGCTAAGGTTTGCCCGTCTGGACTGAAGGCAACGGTCTGAATCCAGCTGGCGTGACCGGTGAGGGTTTTCAGGCATTCCCCGGTCTGAACATTCCAGAGCCTGATAGTGTTGTCGCAACTGCCGCTGGCTAAGGTTTGCCCA
The DNA here is from genome assembly GCA_012034055.1 of Leptolyngbyaceae cyanobacterium RU_5_1. Taxonomy (GTDB): domain Bacteria; phylum Cyanobacteriota; class Cyanobacteriia; order Leptolyngbyales; family Leptolyngbyaceae; genus JAAUSG01. The sequence continues at coordinate 3,037 of JAAUSG010000046.1, forward strand.
TCGGGACTGAAGGCAACGGTCTGAATCCAGCTGGTGTGCCCTGACAAAATCTGCAGGCATTCTCCAGTGCTGGTATGCCAGAGCCGGACTGTTTTGTCATAGCTGCCACTGGCTAAGGTTTGCCCGTCAGGACTGACGGCAATCGACCAAACCCAACCCGTATGCCCGGAAAATGTCTGCAGGCACTCCCCAGTCTGAACATCCCAGAGTTTCAGGAGCCGATCGCCACTGCCGCTGGCCAGGGTGGCCCCATCTGGACTGAAGGCGATCGCGCGAATCCAATGATTACTGCGCACCGTACTGCGGCATTGCCCCGTACTGACATCCCACAGCTTAATCCGGTAGTCACTGCTGCCACTGGCTAAGGTCATCCCATCGGGGCTAAAGGCCACGGAACACACCCAGCCTTGATGCCCCTTCATCGTTGTCCGGCATTCCCCGGTTTCAACATCCCACAGCCTGACCTGATGATCTTCACTCCCACTGGCTAAGGTGGCCCCATCCGGACTGAACGCAACCGATTGCACCCAGGTTGCATACCCTTGCAACGTTCTCAGGCATTGTCCGCTAACCGTATCCCAGAGCCGCATGGTGCGGTCTTCCCCGACGCTGGCCAGCATCCCCCCATCTGGACTGAAGGCCACCGATTCCAGGCGATTGCTATGCCCATACAGGGTTTTCAGGCATTGCCCCGTCTGGATATCCCAGAGCTTGACGGTGTAATCCCCACTGCCACTGGCCAAAATATCTCCCTGCGGACTGAAGACGAGCGATCGCACGCGATGGCTGTGTCCCTCGAATGTCTTCAGACACGCTCCGGTCTCAGGATCCCAGAGTTTAATTGTGTTGTCCCCACCACCACTGGCTAGCATGTCCCCATCCGGGCTGAAGGCGACCGATCGCACCCACAGGGTATGCCCCTCCAAAGTGTGCAAACACTCCCCCGTGCTGACATCCCACAGCTTCAATGTTTTGTCTTCACTCCCGCTGGCCAGGTGTTGACTATCTGGGCTGAACGCCACTGACCAGACCCAATAGCGATGTCCCTGGAGCGTCTTGAGACATTTCCCCGTGTGGGTATCCCAGAGTTTAATTGTGTTGTCCCCACTGCCACTGGCCAGGGTGTCCCCATCCGGGCTGAACACAACCGATCGCACCCAAACAGAATGCTCTCGCAGTTCGTTTAAGCAGCGTCCACTCTTAACATCCCAGAGCCGAATGGTCTGGTCGCTACTGCCACTGGCCAGGGTCGCTCCATCAGGACTAAACACGACCGATCGCACCCAGCCCGAATGGCCCTGACAGATCATCAGTTGTTTGCCATCCGCAACCTGCCAGAAGCGAATTTCTCCGCTCGCATCCCCGGTTGCCAGCAATTGACCATCCGGGCTAAAGGCAACAGCTCCAATACTGGTCAACCGTTGGGCAAACACGGACCGGGCCAGATCTGCGCCAGTGAAATTCACCTGATGCAGAGTAACCGTTTGCAGATAGGCTTGCCAGAGGGTGAGATGGGAAAAATCGGCACCGCTTAAATCGACTTCCCACAAGCACAGCAGATTGATCGCATTGCCACCGGCATAGCCGGGTTCTAGCGTCGAGTCATCCCGCAAGGAGGCAAGGATTTGCATGAGTTGGGGGACGACCTTCTTTTTCAAACTAGAGAGGAGGCGATCGCCAATCGGTTTCAAAATGAAGCTGGTTTGAATCGTTCTCAGGTATTCCTTGGCTTGCGCTTCGATCAGGGCATGACTTTGAAACAGTGCAATTTGCCCTGTCGCAATCTCTGCACCAATGCGTTGAATTAAGCGATCGCTGACGTACTCCATGACGACGGGTTGTAACGAAAAGCTCGCCCCATATTTCTCAATCAGCGATCGCGCCCCAGCGACTTAACCGCCTCGAGCAATTCTCGTTTAGACACGGGCGCAACAATACTATCGTTCAATCCCTGCAGCGAAGTTGGCTCTCGCTTAATCGCAAGCCAATATAAAATCGTCTGCTCCAACTCTGAGAGGCGATTGAACTGTTGATCTAACAGTTCGCCCAGATCATCAAAAACAACCGTTCCCTGATGCAAGAACTCCGAAATATCGCTATCGAATAGCTCTTGAATAGTCGTCGAAACAATCTTCAAGGCTAAGGGATTGCCATCATACCGTTCCACCAGGCGTTGCCATTCTTCCGCCGACCCGGTCAGGGTGCCTTTCAGCTTACAAATGGCTTGTCCGTCTGCGACGGTTAATCCCTTGAGCTGTAACGACCGAACCGGCAGGGATTCCCCTTCTAATAAGGCAATTTCTTTGGGCTTTTCCCGACTGGTCAGGATGACACAGCTTTGGTGCAGATCCACACCGAGATGGTGGAAGAGTTCGCCATACCCTTCATAGCCGGGTTGATACTGTCCAACGCAGTCGCCACTTCGTAACACCGATTCGGCATTATCTAGAATCACCAGACAGCGAGTGGAGCGTAATTCCTGAATCAGGCGCAGGACTCGACTGGCAGTATCCTCTGGCAAGTCCGTTTGCTCACTCTGACTCAAAAATTGCAGCAAGTCAGCCAGCAGATCTGCGATCTCTGGGGCATCTCGCAGCGATCGCCAGATCACGCGGTCAAATTGGTCCTGAAGTTGTTGCGCCAGTTTCATGGAGAGGGCCGTTTTGCCAATTCCACCTATGCCTAAAACAGCAACCAATCGGCAGGTGTCTTTGACAATCCACTCCTGGAGCTGAATGGATTCTTCAGTCCGTCCATAAAAAACAGATACGTCAACCGCCTCTCCCCAATCCTGGCGCAAGTTGGCAGGGTCTCTTCTCAAAGCAACTGGAGTCTGCACAGCTTGATCGAGAAGCTGGGAGGGTTGGGAAGCAGTGGCTAAGTTTGACTGCGATCGCCGTTCGATCGCGGACTTAAAATTCGTTTTACTGACCTTTTCCCCTAAAACCTCTGAGAGCAGCTTCCATAATTTGGGACCGGTATCCTGCTTAATGTAGTTAGGAGAATAGCCGTACATTTCAGCAATCTTGTCATAACTCTGATTTTTCAATGGCCAGGACGCACGAAATACTGCTCTTTGCAAATCACTCAGGTGTTTTCCGGTGTGTGCAAAAACTAGAGAATCGGTAAATTCCAGTGCTGAATCAAGTTCCATCAAAACCTCCGGAGTACTCCCGCCACATTGGTACTCCGGAGGGCTTTGCCCCAGCGAAGCTGTATGGCGGTGATGGGTGACAGGAGGGGCGCTTGAGAGGGGCTCGACACCCCTGAAATCGCCAATTCAATCACCTGGTGAGCGTTGGTTGTCCACATAGGCTTTAAGTTGCTCAAGCGTTACACCTCCGGTTGACGCTACAAAATAAGCTCCAGTCCAGAACACGGGTTTGCTATAGGTTCGATTAACTTCTTCTGCAAACTCCTTACGAATCAAGCGGCTTGACACCGTTTTCAGGTTATTGACCAGCTTGCTCACCTCAACATCAGGCGGGTAGTCAATCAGCAGGTGAACATGGTCGGGTTCACCGTTGAACTCAATTACCTCGCTCCGCCACTTCAAGCAGGTTGCTTTGAGGATCTCACCTAATCTGTGCAGCATGGGCTGACTGATAATCTTTCTCCGGTATTGGGTTACAAGCAGTGACGTACCCGACGCTCATCGCCTAGCGATGAGCGTCGGGTACGTCACCGGTGAGAGTTGTCACTGATCAACTCGATAGTTTAGGGTCTACCCTGAATAGATTGACTCTTTCATCGTTAACATGTTTGTCTAGGATCAATCTAGTGGTCTACCAAACTAAGTTTGCCGAGCCATTCATTTTGGATTTAAGATTTTGGATTCAGTCTAAAATCCAAAATCTTAAACCTACCGGGCAAAGTTGCCTTGGTGAACTACTAGCAGTAGATGAGGAAACGAATTTGGAAGATGCTCCTCTGTCTCACCACGTCATGTGCTGCCAGGACTAAATTCCTCGACTAATAGTTTAAAATTAAGAAACCTATCTTGAAGGGTTTATGGGAAATTGCAAGGCTTCCTGTATCTTTAGGTACAAAAAGTTACTTAGCTATGACAGAAGCAAAAATAAATATCGGAACCTTAATTAATAACCGATATCAAATTCAGGACATTCTTGGACAGGGAGGATTCGGACGCACTTATCTGGCGTCCGATATTGAACGCTTTGAAGAACAGTGCGTTCTGAAGGAGTTTGTGCCGACCCACACAAAACGGGATGCCGTGCAACGATCCCGTGAGCTGTTTGAGCGAGAAGCCAGAGTTTTATACAAAATCAATCACCCTCAAATTCCGAAATTCCTGGCCTGGTTTGAATACTCTGAAAGCCTGTTCATTGTCCAGGAGTACATTAAGGGCAAAACGTATTTTCGGTTGTTAAACGATCGCCTCAAGCATCAAGGTCAACCGTTTTCACAAACTGAGATCAGCCAATGGCTGAAGAGTTTGCTGCCCGTTTTGGACTACCTGCATCAAAACGATATTGTTCATCGGGATATTTCCCCAGACAATATCATGTTGCCCGATAGACAAGCGCAGCCTGTGCTGATCGACTTTGGATTGGTCAAGCAGCGCGTGTCCCAGATTTGGGAGATCGCCTCGAATATCTCCAGTCCTGCTCACGGCGTTTCTTTTGTTGGCAAATTTGGCTATTCGCCTCCAGAGCAAATTCGGATGGGGCAATGCTACCCCTGTAGTGACCTTTACTCCTTAGCGGTCAGCGCGATCGTCCTCTTGACGGGTAAAGAACCCAGTTTGCTGATGGATCGATCGCTGGAGTGGCAATGGCGTTCTCACACCGATGTCAGCGATCGCCTGTCCGACATTCTGGACACAATGCTGGCTGAGAAGCCCAGCGATCGCTATCAGTCAGCCCAGGAAATCCTGGCTCTGCTCCAGCCTGAATCACCAACCGCTCCTGAGACTGACCTATCGTTAAGGCTTGAGATTGAGATCGATGAAACTCACAAGAATGACCAGATTGCCGAGATTGAAGAGACAGACTACTTCCAGGAGTTGCAGGCCCAGGCAGACCTGTTGCGCAACAGACTCTTCACAGACACTGGAGCCCAATCCCCGCCAAACCGTTCAGTGGCGTCATTCAGCAGCGCCGCACCTGAACCTTCTGTCTTTGAGTCCTTACACCCTGAAATTCAACTTGAAACGTCCTCGCTCGAACTGGACTCAGCTTTCCTGGAGCATTGCCAGCAAACACTGAGCCGCTATGTGGGAGCAATGGCAACGTGTATTCTTGAAGACACCATTGATGACAATCCCGGCGTGTCCAGAGAGCAGTTAATCGCAGCCCTCGCCGCTGAAATTCCCAATCCGCAACAATCCGCTGAGTTTAAGCAGAGCATTACCACAGAGCTAGAATCGTTGTCCGTGCCGACAGTTCACACAGCCGCGATCGACCGTCATTCCGTTGAGTTCTTACACCCTGACATTCAGTCTGAAGCGTCTTCTCTGCAATTGGATTCAGTCTTCCTGGAGCATTGCCAGCAAGTCCTCAGCCGTTATATTGGGGTGATGGCACCGTGTATTCTTGAAGAAACCCTTGATGACAATCCCGATTTTTCCAAAGAGGAGTTGATCGCAGCCCTCGCCGCTGAAATTCCCAATCCGCAACAATCTGCCGAGTTTAAGCAGAGCATTGTCAGAGAGCTAGAATCCTTGTTCGCTGCTGAAAGCCCGCAAAAATCAGGCAAAAAAATCGCGGATCAGGCACCGAAATCGACCACTCTGAAGTCAGGCAACCCCCCTAACCCCGCAACATCGTTTCAACTCACGCAGTCTTTTGCCGATCAATGTCAACAAGAACTGACTCGTTGTATCGGCCCGATGGCAAAGTACATTGTTGAGGATACTTTGGAGCAAAATCCACACCTATCGGTGCAGCAGCTAATCGACACCCTTGCCGCTCAGATTCCCAATCCACAGCAAGCGGCAGAGTTTCGCCAGCGTCTCTGGCTGTTACTGAGCAGCTAAATCACTGTTTTGTACTGTAGTAAACTAAGGCTAAATCTCAAGAACCCGTCTAGCCGTGCTACAAGCAGAGATAGAAACTGGAACGATCATCAAGAACCGATATCAAATTCAGGGTGTTCTTGGGCGAGGCGGGTTTGGGCGTACCTACCTGGCGTCAAACATCGAACGGTGCGGCGAACTGTGTGTCCTGAAGGTATTCTTACCCACTGCTACCGATCAAGAGGCGATTCAACGATCGCGGAAGCTATTTGAACGAGAAGCCAGAGTCTTATACAAGATCAATCACCCGCAAATTCCGAAATTCCTGGCCTGGTTTGAAGAGGCAGGACGTTTAATCATCGTTCAGGAATATATTGATGGGAAAACCTATTTCCGGTTATTGAAAGAGCGTCAGAAGCAAGGCAAACCCTTTTCCGAACCGGAAATGATTCAGTGGTTAACGGATCTATTACCCGTGCTGGCCCACCTGCATGAAAACAATATCGTGCACCGCGATATTTCCCCAGACAATATCATGTTGCCTAAAGGTCAATCTAAGCCGGTATTGATTGATTTTGGGTTGGTCAAACAAAAGGTATCTCAGATTTGGGTTGGCAATTCCGGCGATCCGAACGAGTCAGAGCGGCTTTCCTGTGTCGGCAAATTCGGTTACTCTCCTCCAGAGCAAATTCGCATGGGGCTGTGCTATCCCTGTAGTGACCTTTATGCCCTTGCAGTCACGGCTATCGTCCTTTTAACGGGGAAAGAACCCCTGGATTTAATTGATCAACAATCCCTTGAATGGCGATGGCAACCGTATATTAGTAGCGACACGAACCTGCGGCCAATTTTGAGCAAAATGCTGGCAGAGAAACCGATGGATCGTTACCAATCGGCGCAAGAGGTTCTGTTCCAGCTGCAGCGATCGCCTGCCGTTGAAATAAAGGCTGAAACCCAATCATCCATTAGACAACCAACCTTTAATCCAAAACCTGAACCAGAACCGACTTCCAGATTTGCTGCAGAATTTATTGAACTTTGCCAGCAAGAACTGACCCAATGTATTGGTCCAATGGCGAAGTACATTATTGAAGAAATTCTGTTTGATTTCCCAGACTTGTCGTCTCAAGAATTAGTTGAAGCCGTCGCGGCTGAAATCCCCAACCGTCAACAAGCCGCTGAATTTCGGCAACGCCTGCTGTTGTCGTTGCAATAGGTTAGCCCCCATGCCTGCGCCGATGCTTGAGTGATCGCCAGTCGCAAATACACCACCACCAGACTGCATGAAGTTGGCGATCGCGGTCTGCTCGGGTCCAGAGAGCGCCGTGGTGTTGAATCCGAATAGCCAAATCTGGTCGTAGTTTGCGGTTATGACTGCCACTGCGGCTGTGGCGAAATTGAACGCCCCCGCGATCGTTGCATTTCAGAAAGCCCAAACCCAGCGGTTCCAAAATTAAGGCTGGAATCTGTCACCATCAGAATTTTCTGTGGGCACGGGAAACGCAGAATGATTTCTGCAAATCTGTTGCCCTTAAATTGCAGCGTAGAGTCATTCATGATCAATCAAATCCTTTCAATAACAGACAGGTATCCAACTCAAGCCCTCTTAAATCAGGCAGGGCGTCTTTTTCACTTGGTCTCTGTCTATTTTGTAAGGCTCAGTGAAATTCCAGCAGTACCCGTCAGGGTAATAGCCAATAGGACACTACTGATCTTGCGAACTGGGGGGGCGATCGATACTGCGACGGCCACTATCGACACTGCGACGGCCGCTCCGGTACTGCTCCAATCGTTGCATCGCCATCGTTAAACTCATCTTCATCCGCGAGAAGGTTTCGGCTAAACTGCCGACTTCATCGTTGGAGGTGCGCTCAAACTCCGCCGCTGTGTCGCCCATACTAACCGCCTCTGCCACCTTCGCCATCCGCTTCAACGGCCGCACGACATACCGCTTCAGCCAGAAATTGACTGCTAAAATCGTGGCCGCGAAGATCAGGCTGAATACTCCGATCAGCACCATGAACGATCGCTGCGCATTTTGCAGCACCGTTGTAGCCGGAACCGAAATCATTTGTGCGCTAACCACTTCATTCAGTTTCCAGCCAAAGCCGTTCGTTGCTCCGTAGCGCTCAATCATGCTCTTCGGCGCAGCCTCCGGTGTGCTATGGCACACCAGGCAACTCTGCTTAGAAATCGCCAGGGGACGAGCGATGTAAAACAGCTTTCCACTGGGAGAGTCATAAAACCCGCGCAACTCTTTGAGATTTGGATCTTGGCGGAACCGTTCCACAATCGGCGCTTCAAAACCATCTGCTTTATCTCTCAAGTTAGTCGGATTCAGGGTAGCTTCCTTATAGAAAAACTCCTTGTACGCTTCATCACTGGAACGCAACTTTTCAAAGACTTCCCGCGCTGAGTAGGATGGGACAGTTTGAGGTAGAAACTCAGTTTCCAGTTTATCTTTTAATTCCGGGTTGATTTGAGTGGTGGTGTAATCTCGCACTGAAATCATGGTTGACATCAGCATCAGAGCTTTTGAGGAAACTTCATTCTGAGCACTGTTATTGAGGATATTCGATAAAGCAACACCACTGGCAACAACTCCCACCGCAAAGACCACAAGCAAGAGAATAGTCAACTTTTGACCTAATTTAAAGTTGTTTAAAACCAATCCGAGAGACTTCATAATTGCTGACTCCATTAAGACTTGAGATGCTGTTCTCTAATATTCAACTTTTCAAAACATCAGGAAGCCAGAAAAACATCAGAATCAGGAAACAAATCAGGCATAATCCAATCGTTAAGAAATCCATACATGAACACCCATTTCAATCACAGTTTTTTCAACACCTTCTTCAACACCTTCAGAATTACTCCAACTGACGGGCAGCCAGCCGAGCAAATAACCCTTCTGCTTGCTGTACCAGTTCATCAAAGTGACCAACCTGCACAACGCGGCCCAATTCAACGACATAAATGCGATCGGCATCTCGAATGGTGCTGAGTCGGTGAGCAATCACAATCCGAGTTGCATTCATTTTAGATAGGCTTTCGGTGACCACAGATTGCGTATTGTTATCCAGAGCACTGGTTGCCTCATCCATCAAGATAATCTTGGGTTTTAATACCAAAGCCCGTGCAATCAAAAGTCGCTGTCGTTGTCCGCCAGAGAGGTTGGTCGCGCCTTCACTGATCACGGTATGCATTCCCATCGGCATTTGTTTGATGTCGTCAGCAAATCCGGCATTATCGGCTGCCTCCCACGCCTCATCCATCGTGACTAAAGCGCCACCGGTAATGATTTCAAACAGAGAGCCGGTACTGATCCTGCCGTTTTGCAATACGACTCCCAGTTGCCGCCGGACAGCGTTAATGTCCAACCCAGCCAGGTCTTGACCGTCGTAGTATACGGTGCCCGATGCAGGGGTTTCAAAGCCAAGCAGGAGTCGAAATACGGTGGATTTACCGCTTCCAGAGGGACCGACCACCGCCACAAACTCGCCGGGTTCAGCGTGAATGCTGACATCATCCAGGATCAGCGGCCCATCCTCGCGGTAGCGGAAGGTAACATGCTCTAAGGCTAGCCGACCGCTGAGTCTACCGGGATCAGTCTTACTGGAATCGACCTCCGGTTCAGCCTGCACGATTGACTGTGCCCGCTCCCAGAGCGGAATGATGTTCAAGGTGTTGATTAAGGTGTTGCTTAAGTCTCTTGCGCCTTGAATGAAGATGCCGAAGGCGGCATTAAACGCTAAAAAGGTTCCAGCCGTGAGTCCAATCCCTGGTGCAATCCCGGCTTGTCCCTGAGATTGCTGGATAAACAGAATCGCAAACCAGAATAAGAGCACGGCGCTGACCGTCGGCAGCACCTCATTAAATATGGCGACACTGTCATCAATCCGCTGGGATCTCGCCTGCAATTTCTTCTGCCGACTATATTTTTTCCCCCAGTGGGCAAAGGCACGCTCTTCCGCGGCGGCAACGCGCAGCTTGGCAACCCCGTTAATCAGTTGGACGGTGAGTCCGAGCAGGACGCCGTCTAACTGTTGCAGCGGACGAATCTGACGCAAGTTGAGGAGACTGGAAGAGACCGTGACAAAAACAACGATAACGGCCAGAACACACGCGATCAGCGCCAGTTGCCAACTGTATACGAACATTAACCCTAAATTGAGGAGCGCGAAGACGCTACTAAAGGTGGTGCGCAGGGTGGCACCACTCACCTGCCGCCGAATTTTGCCGACGGAGAGCACCCGCGATTGAATATCGCCGGATGAGTACTGACGAAAGAAGGCTGGTTTTAGATTGAGTAACTTATCCCAGACAGCAGGTTGGAGAGTCGCGTCGGCAGCGGTTTCAACTCTTAAACTGACGATTCCGCGGGCCATTTCAAAGGCGGATTGACCCAAAGCAACCGCAAACAGCGCCAGTCCAATTTGCAACAACATGCCGCGATCGCTGTCTGGAATCGCACTGTCAATCAGAATCGCGGTGGCTTGTGGAATCACCATTCCCAGCAGGGTGGCTGCCAGCCCGGTTACCACCAGCAGAATCAGATCGGTCTGGTGGCCCTTCAAGCTAAAGAGCAACAAATCGATCGGATGCTTGACGCTGTCAGCCAGCGGCCGATAAAACATGAACGCTTCCGGCGACAGGTGAGCGGCAACCTCCCGATCGACTAATGTGCGCTGATGGGTGACTGGGTCGAAACACTCGTACCGACCCGATGCCGTAGGGAGCAGGGCTATTGGGTTGTGATCCTGGAGGGTGTAGGCCAGCAACGGTCCACTATCCCGCTGCCACCACCCATCCGTGAGCAGCACTCTCCGGATGCGTAACCGGGACGCACGAGCGATCGCCTCCAGGGGATCTTTGACCCGGTTGAGTTCCTCTGACCGGGCAGGAGGTTGAATGGTGGCACCCACCGCTCTGCCCACCGCACCGGCAGCAATCAGCAGCGGCGTTCCCTGCAAGGGCAGCGCGGTAGTGCCTTGAGGCTCCAGGATAGAGGCAAGTTCGCCTAAGGTGGACTCAGTCACCTGGCGGTTGAGATGTTCTCGTTCTTGAAAGCGCTGGAAGGCTGCCCTGGTCTGTTGTTGCTCCACCAGGTCAAGGCAACGGAGGAAATTGCGATGCAATTGCTCTAAGCCATCCACCAGCGTCTCTAATGTTTCCAGTTCACTGGTCTGCAAAATGACAATTTCAACCGTGTCCTCTGCCTGGAGCCACATGCCACTGCCGCAGGGCATCGCTACCGTCGTAGACGTTAAGGGAAATTCCGCAAACCCCATCCACCGGGCATTTCCCTGGAGAACCTGAACCCAGGAGACCGTCGCTTTCAAGGGCTGGAATGTTTGTCCGGGAGCCAGGGACAGGAATTGTCGCCCCACGGATGGAACACTCAATGAGGGCGCGGCAACCGGCTTGAGTGCATCACTTAAGTGATCAATCCAGGTGTTCAGCAAGTGGATGGCTTGCGGATCGGCAGTGAGTGTCCCCTGATCTGCCCCATGATCTCCAAAGTGCGAGAGCGAAAATTTCAGCAGCTCTGTTTCCTCAGTCGCGACTGCCAAAAGCCCGCGACACAGATCACTTCCCGGATCGTCCGCCACTCCAAACAATGCCTCTCCGGCACTGGCGTTGAACAGATAGTGACGGGCACCACTGGGAACCCCGTCCCTGAGGGCAATGGTAAACACCGACATTGACCCGGAGCGAATCAGCCAAAACGCCTCTGGGTCATCGAGCAAGACCGGCTGATTACTCTTAATTTTGGATCGCTGCGGCTGTAACTCTTTATCATCTAGTTGTTTAAGCATTTCATTCCCCCTACAGTGCCCCGCCTTCACTGTGGATTAAGCGCGAGTATAGTCCTCCTTGCTGACTTAACGTTTCGTGAGTTCCGCGCTGCACGACCTTTCCGCGTTCAAGGACGATAATTTCATCGCAATCTCGGATGGTACTCAGGCGATGGGCGACAACAATGCAGGAACAGCCCCGCTTGCGCAGGTTCCGGTCAATGATCAACTCAGTTTCAGCATCCAGCGCGCTGGTGGCTTCATCCAGTACCAGAATAGATGGATTTCTCACCAATGCTCTGGCAATTTCCAGACGCTGCCGCTGCCCGCCGCTGATGTTGGCACCTGCTTCGATCAACTCCGCATCGTATCCTCCCGGCATCAAGAGTACCAGGTCGTTAATGGCAGCGTCCTGGCAAGCCTGAATGACATCATGGCGAGGAACGGTATCATCCCAGAGGGTTAAGTTTTCGGTGACCGTGCCCGCGAAGAGAAAAATATCCTGTTCGACCATCGCTACTGAATTCGCCAGTATAGACCGGGGAAGCTGGGATCTGGGCTGACCATCGAACAGGATCTCTCCCTCCCAGGGTTCATACAGTCCGCACACTAGCTTGGCCAGGGTAGACTTACCTGAACCACTCCCACCAACCAGCGCCACCCGTTCCCCCGGTCTCAGGGTGAGGCTGAAATTTTCAATTAAGGGGCCGTCTAATCGACTGTAGCCAAAGGTGATATTTCTTAACTCGACATCCCCCCGCAAGCAGAACGAATCGGCATCAATTCGATAGGCGGTATCTTTGCGATCGGCTTCCGGATCGACCGGGTTTTGCAAGACATCATCGAGGCGGTTTAGATCGCCTTCTAATTCCTGGAGCGTACTCCCAAAGTTGACAAGACTGTTCACCGGTGCCAGGAAACTCCCCATCAGCAGTTGGAACGCAATCAGCATCCCGATCGTCAGGTCACCATTGATCACCCGGAAGCCACCCACCACCAGGATCGATGCCGTGGTTAAGGTGCCTAACAGGGTGGGTAAGACCGCCAGAATCTGGTTTTGCAGGGCGAGTTGCTGCTGCGAATTGACGGCCTTTGCGTAATAGCCGGCAAACTTTGCAAATAGATCAGACTCTAATCCAGACGCCTTGACGGTTTCCATCGTTTGAATCCCGCCGATCGCCACCCCAGACACCTTGCCATACTCCTGGGCCAATCTCATATTGGCATCGACCCGGGAGCGAGACAGCAACTGTAAGGCAAAGAAATTGATCCCGGCAAAAAAGAAGCCAATTAATGTCAATACCCAATCATAGAAGAACATCAAGAGGGCATAGAAGATAATCATGATCGCATCAATCACGGTCGTCGCCAGCCGACCCGACAGGATATTCGCAACTTTATCGTTCATGTCTAAGCGGCTGCTGATCTCCCCAGCAAACCGCTGGGCATAGAAGCCGACCGGCAACCGCAGGGTATGCCAGAGAAACTGACCCGACATGCCGACCGAAAGCTTGAGCATTAATCGCCGCAGGTAGTAGAGCCGCAGTCGAGCTAACAGCCCGATCAGCACCACCGTCATCAACATGCCAATCACCAACAGCCGCAGCCACTCCTGTCGGCCCTGAATCAGAATCTCATCGACAAACACCTGGGTAAACGCCGGGAGGGCCAACCGGGGAATGGTGAGCAACAGTCCCGCTAACAGACAGTACAGCAGAGCACCCTGCACCCCGGTCAGCCGACGGCTCAAACTTTCCAGGATACCGGGTTTGCGTCCGCCTTTTGTAAAATCGGGGCCTGGCTCCATCACCAGCACAACGCCCGTATACGCCTGATCAAATTCTGGCCAGGACACCGATCGCGGTCCCGTCGCCGGATCGTTGAGATAGACTCGATCCTGACCAAACCCTTCCAACACCAGGAAGTGATTGAAATTCCAAAACACGATGTACGGGGGGCGCAAATTGTTCAGGGTGTCCAGTGGCTTTTGCAACCCTTTGGCTTGCAACCCAAACTGTCTGGCTGCTTTGACCACGTTGGAGGCTTTACTCCCGTCTCTGGATACGCCGCATTCTTGACGCAGCTCTGCCAGTGGGACGATCCGACCGTAGTATCCCAAAATAATCCCCAGGGCCGCCGCACCACACTCCACCGCCTCCATTTGCAGCAGGGTGGGGGTTTTGACCCTCATTGGGCGAGGCTCACGAGCCGTGCCAGGGGGGCGTTGCTCAAACCGTTTTAAACTCAGAATGCTTGCCATGTGACTGATTGATCTCCTATGCGGAGTGGGCAGATGCAAATCAACGGATCAACCGTCAGTAACTGACTTCAACAGGGGAATAACATAGCTGAGCGGCATTTGCTCACCCACTTTGACTCGCACCGTAGTCGTCGTCGCCGCCGAGATCTTCTGCTCCGGGCCCTTCGAGGAAGACCACTTGTAGCCGCTTGAGGTAGAAGAATCTTCCTCAAGTTGGGCGAACACTTCGATCGCGCGATCGCCCGACATCAGACTTTTAACCATTTCCTGATTCCCCACCAGAACCGAGACGGCTTCAGGGGTGGCAGGCAATGATGAGACCGTAGTTACCGATCCGATAATCCCACCGAACCGCTCCCGTTTCACAGTACTCGGCGTCACTTGCACGGGCATCCCCGGCTTAATCCGCTTACCATCCTGGACGGCAAAATAGGTGACGCTGACCAGCTTATCGGATGGGGTGGCCACATTCAGAGTGGCAATACTACTCCCAGCCGCCACTACCTGTCCTGGCTTTGCGGCAACTTCTTCCACTCTGCCGGTATACTCGCTGCGAATCTTACTCTTTTCCTGCAGCTCCACTTCTAAGCGGGCAATAGTTCGCTTGATTTCTTGAAGCCGATTCTGTCGGGCATTGGTAGACTCCAGATTTTGCTGGGCCAGACTCGTTTCTTGACTGTCTAATTCCCGTAACTGAGCTTCCAGACCGGAAATGCTGGTCAAATTGTCTAAGTACCGTCGTTCAGCATCGGCTTCTCGAGAGTTCAGCCGCTTCAACTGAGATTGTGCATCGGCGAGGACTGCCTGGTTGTTCAGGTATTCCTGTCGTGCCTGGAGAACCAACTCGCTGGAAATGGCTCCTTCCTGAAATAATTGCTGGCGTTTCGTTACCCTATCCTTCAGAACGGGTAGTAACGATTGCATGGCCTGCACCCGTTGCTGCAAGTTTTTTCGATCTTCGCGCAGCGATTCCAGGTCTTTGTCCCGTAAAATCGGGGTCAGGTTCTGAGAATTCTGTAAGCTTTTCAGAATTGTCTGACGCTGCTGTGCGCTTGACTTCCCTTCCCGTTCAGTCCGCTGCCCCTGCAAAGAACTGGCTTGTTGATTTTGTTGTTGCAGTTCTGAGAGCTTGTCTAACTCCTGCTGCAACTGCTTTTTAATTTCTGGATCGGAACCGAGGGTGGCAATGATGTCTCCCTTTTTAACGGAGTCACCGGGATTGATATTCAGCGTCAATAGCTGACCGGAGGCTGGCATTTGCACCAACACCACTTTTTGGGGACGAATCAGCACTCCCTGCCCAGCCACCGTGATCGGAATCCGTCCAACAACGCTCCAGACGATCGCAACAAATGTCAGCCCACCTAATGCGGCTAAGGGCAACCAGGACTTGGGTCCAACCACTTGCATCAGTTGATCCAACTGTTCAGGAGACGATAGACGCTCCAGGGACTCTTTCCTAAAAATGCCTCGCTTTTGGTCTAACATTGGCCGCTACCCTAAACAAAATTACCAATACCCATAGAGTGTTGAGAATGTCCGCCTGCCCTGACTCAAACCATCAAGTTCCTTTCACATTTAGGCGTTTCAGTAACCAGTCAAATCTCGCCCCCGCTAAGGAGACGTGGTCTAAAATATCGAAGTCTAATTCGTCGGTGTATTCGATCCGTTCATCCAGTGCCTGTCCTTCCTCATAGGTGCGTCTGCCGTATCCCAGCCGACTGGTGATGTCTCGCAACCGATTGAGCAGCAAAATGGCAATCACTCGATAAAAGTGAGAGGCAAAAACGACATCTTGATTCAGTTTGACCACCAGTTGCTGTTTCGGAACCATCAATACCAGTGAATCTTCAGCGGCTTTGACGGTCGTTTCAGGCGGGCGATCGTCTACAAAGGGCATTTCTCCCAGAATGTCACCGCGCAATAATCGGGCAATATCGCGACTGGAGTCACTGATGTCTTCCGACTCGCTGCCGTCTAACGAGGCAAAAACAACGGCTAAGGGATTCGCTTCATCGTCAGACACAGAAACAGTCATAGTGCCATTCAGGAGAATATACAGTCCATCCACCGGTCGTCCTTTATGAATCAAGATCGTGCCAGATGGAACCTTCTCCCGTTGCCCGGCAGCAATGATCCAGTCGATATCACTATCATTTAGTTCTCCAAAAACAAATAAAACTTCCCTAATTTGAGAACTTTGAGCGAGCTTGCGATAGCCCAGTTGACTCACAACAGAGCGCAGTCGATTCGAGAGCAGAATGGCGATCGCTCGATAGAAATGAGCCGCGAAACTGACATCCTGTTGCAGTTTTTGGGTCAGTTGCGCTTGAGGGATGGATAACACCAGTGAATTTTCCAGCGCCCTGACAATCGTCGCGGGCGATCGCGAGTCCAGGAAGCATTCCTCCCCGACCAGTTCACCGCTGGATAATCTAGCAATCTCTCGTTCTGTCGTTTCTCGCCCTTCTAACGCCGAAAAAGCAGCGGCTAAAGGGTCACTTTCGGCTTGTGGAACAGCAATGGTCAAAGTTCCCTCTAGAATGAGATACAGGTTGCTGGTTGATTGACTTTCCTGAAGCAAAACCTCACCAGCAGCAATTTCCTCGCGTGTCCCCGTAGCGATCATCCAGTCAATGTCGCTATTATTTAATTCCTTCAGTAGAACTTCTGTCATAATCCACAACACCTTATGTTTTACTAACGACATGAAGATGTTTATTTGCTTCAAATAGCCTCTGAAACAATGTTTTCCATTCAGATGGAATCCAGAACAGCAACATGCTAGATGTTATTTTGTCTTCGCACTTCGTTACCAGAACATCACCCGCAATCTTCATCGATTGGGGCACTCTCTAGTTTTGGTTTTTCTACACTTCCCCCTGCCACAGCTTCTAAGGTTTCATCTGACATTTCCGTTTCTGTGAAAAACTCTATTTCCGTTGTCTCGTTGTCGTCATGGGTTTGTGTATTTTCTTCGCTCTCGGCTGACATATGCGTCTCCTGATTCAACCTGGTAATGATACGAAAACTAGATTTTTAACCGACTTTTAGTGGTTGTACTCAGTACTATAGAGAATCTCTGAAACACTTGTAAATATAGAAAAGTTCAGGAAAGTTGAGGGTATTTTTAGACAATGTCTGCTTTGTATCATGGCCATCATCAAATTTCGCTCCACGTCTGTAAAAGCACTTAGTCAGTATTGGTACAACCGGATGCTAGGTGAACGGTTTGATTGGTGGGAACAAAACCGCTGTCCAGTCAATGCTTGCCCACTAATTTGTCACCTGCCAGAACTCAAAGATAGTTGTCGTTAGTCGGTCAAGTTAATTGTCGTTCAATACTAAGGATGCAGCATAGGCAGACAGGACAGAGGGTTGGGCTTCTTTGACTTGCAAGAAGAGCGGGTCATCAACATCCTTGCCTTGCAGATACATCACCCAGCAGCGCGTTCCCACACTTCCCACCCCCACGACCTTGCGGGCGACATCCAGAATGCGATAGCGCGATAGCAGCCAGCGTCGGTCTGCCCCCATTGACGGCAAGTAATGCCGCAGCAATAATTCCAGTGCCTCAGAAATCGGTCTACCACTACTGGTTGTTTGTGCCCGCACGATCAGAGGATGCACTTCAACTGTAGTGCATCCTTAAAACTGGACATTTAAAAAGCCAGTTTTAGTGGTTCTTTAGGGATCAGTATGCTAGAGCAGAAGCATTTAACGAATCTATAAGGCTTTCAGCCTTCTGGGAAGTCACAGAATGTTTAGTGTGAACATTTGCATACAGAATCCTAAAGAGCCTTATCGTTGACCCTCGCCAGCCTCAGCCTCCTGATCTCAAGACCAGCCAACTCCGAAACACTACCCTGTCTCGCCAGTAGCCGCCAATGTCTCACAACGCTTAGTGAAGCCGCGATCGCCTGCTCCCCCGAAATCAAAGCCATCGACGACCGGCTAGAACTCGTCGGCAAACAAATCAAGAAGCAATACAAGCGCCGTTGGACAGCCTTCCTTCCGTTGATTCCGATCAGCGGTGCCGGATTCAGCCTGCAGGGACTCAATCCACTCAACCTTCTCGCCAACGCCTTCGGCGGTGGAGCCAGCGGCGACCTCAACATCAAGATTGCAGAACTCGAAGTCAGAGTCTCCGACCTGGTGAGACGACGGGCAGAAGTAATGGTCAACCACCGGGATGACGTAATCGATCTGGTTCTGGGGTACGAGAAAGCAGAACGCCAGCGATCGCTAATCCAGTCCCGCATCCTCACCCACCGCCAGCGGGTGCAAATCCTGGAGGTCAGCTATCGGGTGGGACAGGGAACCACCGAGGGCATGATGAACCTCTGGCAGCAGGGGGAGGAACTAGAGGTACAACTAACCGATGCAACAGTGGCAAGTCAGCAATCGGTGCGGAAACTTTTGGAGTTAACGGGCTATGAGCTACCTGAAACGTGAAACGCCCAGTCCCACACTGGAACTGAGCGATCGCTTGAGGGTGCAGGATAAACCTACGTTGGATTTAGGATTCCCAGATGAACATGAAAAGTAATTTTTGGATCGGCTTGCTGGTGTTGGGTCTGTTCGGAACTGCGGCCTGTCAGTTTTGGGGTAAAGGAATTGCCCGTCCTGACTATGAAAATGTGGATGCTGTCTACAGCCCTGGTCTGACCCGCGACACCCAATCCCGCCCTGAAGTGGTTGAGCGGGTTAGTGACGGCGATACCCTGGTGCTGAACACAGGTGAGAAAGTGAGGCTCTGTGGAATCGATAGCCCAGAGAAGGAGCAGCCATTAGGGAACCCATCCAAGAGCAAGCTGGAAGCACTGGTGAGATCTGCTGGGAACCAGGTGCTGGTCTGGGAAGTGGAGAAGGATCGGTACGGTCGCACGGTGGCGGAAGTGTTCATCTCTGCGTCTACCCCAGAACAGCCGGAGGGTGAGACTTTTGTGAATTCGGAGATGGTTCAAACTGGGATGGCTTACCTGTATCCGAAGTATGTCGGCAGTTGTCCCAATAAAGATGCGATCGCGGAAGCGGAAAGGATTGCCAAGTCCTCTAAGGTGGGTGTGTGGGCTGGGAACTATCAAGTTCCTTGGGAGTTCCGCAAGGCGCAGCAGTTGCGGGATATGAAGGGTGGCGTTGAGTTTGATCCAGCGAAGTTTCGACCCGCAGGATTGCCCGATTATTGTGGACTGTGCGGTTGGGCGCTGGCTCTCGCTCATGCTAAATCTGGTGATGCCGCGATGTTGGCGGGGTATGTGGGCAAGAGTGAGGAGTTGGACGAAGCCCTGACAACGTTTGCCCACGCCTATGCCGATCAAACCGAACGAGATTACGAGCAACTGGCAGTTGCTGCCCGGCAGGGACGCATTCAGGTGTCCAGCGAATTTTGAGGAATCTCTATGATTCACTATCTTCAGACCAGGATTTTACCCTCAAAACCAGCGCAACTTCTGATTAAAACCGGATTGAAGTGGGATCAGGATAACGGCCCGGGCATGGCGGCGGCTCTGGCGTACTATGCGCTTTTTTCCCTGTTTCCGATGCTGCTGGTGATCCTGAGTGCGATCGGTTGGCTGATTGACCCCCAGAGCGGATCGTTCCGCTCCATCCTCGCAACGATCCGCCGATTTTTACCACCCGACGTTCACGACTTAATCAAAACCACCCTCGTTTCGCTCAATGAAAACAGTGTTGGCGCTGGAATTGTGGGATTTGGTCTGTTGTTATTTGCCGCAAGTGCCGTGTTTAGGGTGCTCAGACGATCAGTGAATCGGATTTGGCGATCGCCGAGCCGCGTCTCTGAAGCCAGGTCGATTTTGACGATGGTGGTTTTCTTTATTGTTAATCAGGTGCTGGCGTTCTTGCTGGTGTTTGGCACAGCCTTGCTACTGCTCACGTCCCTGATTTCCAATATTGTGATTAAAACCATTCTGGAACTGATTACCAACTTCGAGGAAACCTTTGCATTCATCAAAATTGATCAACTCCAAAAAGGACTGCAAGCCAGTTCATCGATTTTGATTCTGGCTCTTGTCTGGTTGAGTGCGCTGCTGGTTGCTGTACTCCTCGAAGGATTGCAACAGTTAGTCAGTAACAGTGTGATCGCGATCGGTAGCCATTTTCTCTCTTACGGTGCGATCGGCAGTGTGATGATTTTGATGCTATGGATTTTCTTGACGTTTCAAATCTTCCTGTTTGGCTGTGTCCTATCTTATGTGTATGCTCATCTGTTTGGCAGTCGTCGCCACAGCACCATAATACCCCTAAATCGTGTGCCAGAGTAGTTTTTCATTAAGGTGACTTTAATAATCTACAACAAGTCTGCGGTTCCTTCAAAACTGCACCCTGCACTAATCGCCAAATTGATTCAACCCCGTCATGGAACAAAAAGACGACCAACACCCATCCAGGTTTGGATATCCAACACAATTTCGAGAATGCGGTCAATACAACGGTTTCGATAAACTCGATCAGCTAAAAATCGATCAGCATCTCCAATTGTAATGACAGGGAAGGAATCTACTGTATTTTCTTCCCGAAGAACTTGCTCCAGCGAGTCTTCACCCTTCATGCTTCGGTTAGCAGTCAGCAAAATCATTTGATTTGCCTGAGCAACTCGCCAAACAATTCGATCATTACTGTCGATCAATAAATTCATCTCCTTGAAGGTGACAAAACGAATCGGAAGTAGCTCTAGCCAACCTTGACTCGCGATGTTGCCCAATAAAATCTCTGCATGTCCCCCCAAGTTGTGATCGATCAAAAAGTTCATGCTTCTAGCTCATGCCTAGCTTTCTGCTCTTGAAGTTTTGCCCAAAGAGCTTCTTGACCTGGTTTGGGAGGTCTCTTTGCAGCACGAGTGAGGTGTTCACGGCTGCGCTCTTCCCAATACTGCCGATTTTCCTCAGCTTGTTTTAGAACCAGTTGATACTCTGCTTCTACTTCAGGGCGATTTGCTTCGATGTAAGATAAAGCAGCGTTAATCTGCTCCTCTGTTAGATCAAATAAGGAGCGAATAAATTTTTGGGGATACTGAGCCGTTACATAATCCATTACGTCGTAGAGGGTGATGCGAGTGCCAGAAATTGTCAACCCTCGCTCTGTGCGGATGATGTTTGGTTGATGATTGGATACTGAAGTCATACCCATAGCCTCTGAAGCCGTTTATGAATCAATACCATCGTAACTCGCAAGTCTGCGGTGATGAGCCTTGGCAACTGTTAACGGATCGGCTCTATGGGAGTTTCAGGGAGTTATTTGGGGGTAAATGGGTGAAATGTTTACTAATACTTTCTTTGAGCGTTGGAGGTGTTAAACTTCTGGAATCCTTTCGGCTAGGATGTTCTGGCTTTTTGCAGACCCCCACCTCCCTGAAACAGCTATTGAGCCTATAGTGTTTGATTAATTCGGCGAATTGCGATGTTGCCCAACCTGATAGAGCAGGAGTAAGGCGACAATCACGCCAACCAATCCAGCCGCGATCGCGTTGATCATCGCCTGAATCGCAATCATATTAGACGGGGTGATCTGTGCGCCTTGAGTAATGAGGGTGCCGGGTTGAGTCGGCGCAATCACCGTTGCCCCCTGGGGCAGGATCAACATTTTGAAGGTCAATTCGCCTATTCGTGACAAGGCAATCAACACGGCGATCGTCATCGTGCTCACATTCGCCAGCAACCCCAATTTGAGATCGTGAAGCACCTGCGACTTAGCGGGTCGTAGATCGCGAATCTCTAATTGATTGGCCAGTTGCGTATAGCGAAAACACCAGTAGATGCTGAAGCACAAAATGATTAAACAGGCGATCGCCAGCCCCAGCCCCAGCGAAAAGCCGATCTGTCGCTGCACCGGATTAAACAGCACCATTGTCACCACCACAAAAATGGGAACGAACCCCAACAGAGCTTGCAGCCAAAAGCCAATCCATCCCAGCCAGCGCAAGGAACGGGCAATTTGTTCAGGAGTGGGGCTAGCCGCTTCAGGATTGAGAAAATCAAACATAGGAATCCGTGTTTAGATATTTCTCGGATTGTCAGCGGCAAGCTCAATCTTCGCATCCACCCGCTTGATCTGCGCTTTGTGGTGGAAGCTGCGATCGAGACCGTTCAATTAGCAGCCGCAGCCAAAACCATTCAAATCGTTGCTCAGTTGAGTTCTCGAACTATCGCCGGTGATGTCGATCGCTTACAGCAAGTCGTGTCGAATTTGCTGTCAAATGCAATTAAGTTCACCCCAGCGAACGGACGGGTTGAGGTGAGACTAGAGCAAGTTGAGGGTGGGAGGGTGGATGAGTGGGAGGGTGGGAGAGTGGATATGTCCCCATTCTCCATCGACCCATCGACCCATCCACTCTTACGCCCAGATCACCGTTAGGGACACCGGACAGGGTATTTCAGCCGATTTATTACCGCACATTTTTGATCGCTTCCGGCAAGGCGATTCCAGTACCACCAAAGCGAAACCAGGGCTGGGGTTGGGACTCTCGATCGTGCGACATTTGGTGGTACTGCATGGTGGTACAGTTCAGGCAACCAGTCCCGGCGAAGGACAAGGCGCGACGTTCATCGTCAGGTTACCTCTGCACGAGCTATCCCCAGAGCCTACACCGTCCGGTGATCTAGAGCCGATGGCATGCGAACGTTCGAGCGATCCGGGGCTTTCTTTAGCAGGCTTGCAGATTCTGGCGGTGGATGATGAAGTCGATACCCGTGAGCTACTTGAGTTTGTGTTGGAACAGTACGGGGCTGAGGTGCGGGTCGTGGCATCGGCCAGAGAAGCCCTATCCACGCTGAATGAAGATCCCAATCGATTCAACGTGCTGATTTCCGATATTGGCATGCCAGAAGCAGACGGCTACTGGTTGATTCGGCAGGTGCGATCGTTGAGTGGAGGGCAAATTCCAGCCATCGCGCTGACCGCCTATGCGAGTGAGGTAGAACAACAACGGGCGAGCGCTGCCGGATTTCAACGCCATATTGCAAAACCTGTAGAGTCAGAGGAATTAGTCCGAGCAGTCCTATCACTCCCCACGTCTTCCACGGAAGAAACTGGATAAGATCGGTGTTGTTACGGCTCATTAAAGGTAAGCGTACAGTGAATGTGCTACCCCTGCTTAACTCACTCTCGACTTGAATGGTGCCATGATGTGACTCAATAATCGCCTTTGCAATTGCCAGCCCTAATCCGGCTCCTCCAGTGTGTCGTGAGCGATCGCTATTGACTCGGTAGAAGCGATTGAAAATATGGGGCTGGTCTATTAGGGCAATGCCAATACCAGTATCTTGAATTTGAATTAGAGCACGAGTTTCATCTCGCTCTAAAGTCACTGTAACCATTCCACCAGAGGGTGTGTGTTGCAGCGCGTTGACGATGAGATTCGAGAATAAGCGAATCAGTTGACTTTCATCACCCATGACCCACAGCGGCTCTTTGATTGGAAACTGCGTCGATAGCTTGATAGAAGTAGCAATTTCTAAAACCGACAAACTTTCTACCAAATCTTGAATCAGGTCGTTGAGGCAGCAGGGGTGTTGTTCCGCTAAAACCTGTTGTTCGCGCAGCGTCTCCGTAGGAGATTCCATCCGGGAAAGCAACAACAGGTCTTGTACCAGGTTCGCCAGCCGCTTGTTTTGACGCTCGACAGCCCCTAACGTTTCCTGCATTTCTTCATTTGACAGATTATCTACACCTTGAACCGACTCCACATTGGCGCGGATAGCGGCGATCGGTGTACGGAGTTCGTGAGCAGCATCAGCCGTGAATTGTTGCATCTGTCGGTAGGATTGGTAGACAGGACGCATTGCCAGTCCAGCCAGCCACCAACTGGCACCTGCAACTGCCAGCATCGAGACGGGTAACCCAATTGTTAGCAGTAATCGCACGGTGGTAAGGTGATCATCATACTCTTTGAGCGATCGCCCAATCTGCATATAACCCCAGGGGGAACCTGTGGCAGTTTTCAACAACAGTGTGATTTGGTGATAGCGCGTACCACTTTGGTCTTGCAGTGTCTTCCATCCTGCTTTGATTTCTGGAGATGACAATCCTTCTGGTTGGCTTCCTAAAGTTGCTAGTCGTTGTCCAGATTGGGTGAAGAAACGCATGTAGTAGCTGCCTTGTTGCACAATGCCAAGAATATGCCGTTCTTGAGTGTCATTTGAGCAATTGGCTCCCGCAACACATAATCCGGGTAGGGCTTGTGCGATCGCAGGCTCAATTCGATTGGGTTGAGTTAGTTTCGGTTCTAAGAAACTGTTTGTAAATGTTGTTTAAGCAGTTTTCGGCTTCCTCGTTCGGCGGTTGTTCGTTAATCGCCGCAGCATCAACCGAATCATGACGACATACACCATCGCTTCATGATTTTCAGGCAAGGT
>JAAUSG010000278.1 GCA_012034055.1 Leptolyngbyaceae cyanobacterium RU_5_1
CCATTCCTCATCGGTCAAGTCACTGTCGTAAAAGGGTTGGCTCATTTGCTTTCCCGCAATAGTATGGATTGCTTAGGTATCGCTCTTTTCCTCTCCTGTTGAACGCTCGCTTCATATCTATTTACAACAGCTTCTCATTAACCAATCTAGCCGAGCTGAAGGGAAAGCAGGGGCAAACCGTTGTTGCCCCTCCAAGGATTACATCATTTATGAAACCGTTATCTCTGTTGTTCTGGAGTTACTCGCAACCCAAGAATTTGTCCAGGTCAGTGGCGATCGCGTGAATCACTAATTTTTGCATCTCCGGCGGGCGAATCGAGAAGTTCCTCCAGCAGTAGAGCGGGGGCTATTGCCTACTCTACGATGAAGGCCCAGAAATTATGCAACGATTTGGTCAGCGTCCCCTACGAAATCCTTTCCACAAAGCAGAATTGTTTGTTAACCTGACACTTTGTCAGGGGAGATTACGCACACTGATGGTTGAATCAGGCAGTAGCAATGAAGAAAGCCGCAGAATTGAAGGCAAGACGGATCATAGCGAAACACGATCGCAGGAAGCTCAACAGGGTGATACTCATCGTCAAGTTGGTGATGTCAGCCGCGTTGTTAGAGAAGGGCGGCACTTTCGAGACACAGAAACTGGTTACGATGTGTATGTGAGGGGCGATCGAGTAGTGATTGTCAATCCAGCAACGAACCAGCAGGTGACGCAGTTCAAAAACTCAAGGGCAAATACCCAAAAACGAATTGAATCGGGCAAGTGGAGACCCATACCTTAAAGCCATGTTCAAAGCAATTGATATCTGGAAACGGTTAGATGAAACGACGGCTGTTCGCTATCGTTGCTTTCAACGTTTGGCAGACAACCAATTTTGTGTTCAAAGCGCCGATTACTACCAGCTCCCACTCCGCGAAGACCAAATTAAATTGCTAGATAAGCAGTTTCTAGAGCTTTTTATTGAAGAGCGGCCTGATCAGCGGTCTGCACTTTATACCTCCGTGGAAGACGCGATCGCACACTACGATCTTGAGTTTGCCGACGACTTAGCTGTTTTAACCCCAAAACATCAACTGATTTAACGCGCGATCGACTTCAGCTTAGAAGGCTCAACCATGCGGTGGTTCATTCAGTTGGTCTAGAAGTCGCAGCGCCAGCAGGTGCTCCTGATCGGTCTGCTTGCCTAAAGCAACAAAAAAGCCCGTATCAGTTCCGTAATCTCTCTTGTTTTTGCAGTAGGCGTGTAAAAAAATCCGTAATCCCTCGTGTCTCCAAGGCGTTCACGGGTTCAATGCTTCGGGAATCCTGAGTCTAATTCAAGCTGCTGGAGGTTTCCAGGGGCTAATGGTGGCACACAGAGGGCAGATCGCCATGATTGGTCAGGATAATCAATTACGTCGTCTTGATGGCTTGACAGCGTCGGTACAAAATCGGCAGCGCATGCCCGTAATGGAAGAGCCTGGTTTGCTGCAATCCGAAAGCACCCCAATTTTTGCAGAAGCGACTCAGAAAACGGCACAGGCATTGGACGTACCGATTTGCATTTTGGGGATCATCCAGGCAGAGCAGCTATGCATTCAGTCAGCGGTGGGTTTGTCCAGGTTGAGGGACGCGAAAGAGCTGGCAGCGAACCGCCAATTATCCTGTTTGGAACCGTTTTGTGGCTATGTTGTAGACAATCGTCAGACGCTGGCGATCGCCGATACCCTGGCTCACTCTGCTTTTGCAAATAGCTCTTTGGTGAATCAGTACGGTATTCGTGCCTATTTGGGTGTTCCACTGATCACATTCGATAGTTACTGTTTAGGCACGTTAGCGATCATGGACGTGGCACCGCGTCGGTTTACCCCGCAAGATGTTGAATTTTTGCAGTTAATGGCTCGTTGGAGTATGAGCGAGGTTGAGCGTCAGCGGTCCATTGTAAAAACAGTGTCCCCTCCACCCCCCACGGTTGCTAACCATGTCAGTTCGACTGATCCGGCGATCGCGCATCAACTCCGCGTCGATCTGCTCAACCAGCTTACCCAAGAGTTGCGTACCCCGTTAACCTCTGTAATGGGGATGGCAAGCGTCTTAACGCATGAGGTCTACGGACCACTAACTAACAAACAGAAAGAGTATCTGAGTATCATTCACACTAGTGGGCACTACCTGCTGTCGTTGGTGAATGAAATTGTGGAATTGTCTGAGCTGAAAGGCGCTGCAGGCTTAAATCTCACCTCTGTAGACATCGAGATGCTATGTCGGCAGGCCATTCATACTCTGGGGCAAGCGGTACAGCGTCGCCAACAGCAGATTCGCTTGACCGTAGAACCGGGTCGCCGGGTCTGGCTAGTAGACAAAGAAAAAGTTCGACAAATTATCTATCACCTGGTTTTTGGTGTGATTCAGGGGTCTACGGTGGGCAGTATTATTCGATTACACATCTCTCAACGAGAGCGCAATCTAGCGCTTTCAATTTGGGACTCTCATCCCTGGTTAGGCGAGGAACTGCCGTTTGCAGACATCTCCTCGCCGTCATCTTTAAAGGCCATTGGTTCGCAGGGGCAGGGGGAAAAGTCATTGGGCAACCAGCAGCAACCCGTCGTTGAGAAGAATGGTGCTGAAAGCATCCCCAGCATAGAGGGTGGAGTTGTACACTCAGCCATTCAGGGTTCTCGCAAGAACTTAGGACTCTTGCTAAGTCAACACTTAGCAGAGCTGCATGGCGGAAAAATTACAGTGCAGGGTAAGGCTGAGTCGGGCGATCGTTACGTGGTTACCTTGCCACAATTTAACGAATCAGGCAGGAACCTGTAGGGACTGATTGCAGTCTAGGGTTTATGCAAGTCCCTTTCGAGGGTCTCATTTAGGGTGCTTACATCTTAAAAAGGCTCCCCTAGAGGATTCCGTATAAGCCCTAAAATTCACTCCAATCCAAATACACCGTTTGAGCGTATCAAAGGATGTAAGGTGTAGAGAAGCGAATGACAAACTGCGGCTTATCGGTTTTCTTTCTCAGAGATAAACCACGTTCAGCTCGGAATTGGCAGCTTTCCCTGAGGAAAAACTCCAGGTCTGGACGTGAACTAGGGTTAGAGGGAGATTTGCTTCATTAGTCCTCAGTTTGGAGGAGGCGTGTGCGATGACGATTTCTCAACTTGATCATCAAAGCTTGAAAGTCCTTGACAGGCGCGGATTTCGTCCTCGGTTAGCAACCTTTGTGATGCTGGGTGTGATTGGGATAGCAGCAGGAATCTGTGCAGCCTGGTTCGCAGGTGAGGGAACGATTCACGATATTTTTCATCAACTGAATGAGCTGCAGGAGTATCCTCCGCTCTGGGTTCAAGTGCCGATGATTGCCGGGCAGTATCTATTGGCACCCACTGTTGTCCTGCTGTTGGTAGCGTTGGTGATGATGAAGATTTCACCGCAGCCGCGCGGTTGGTCGCGGATCATTGTGGTGAGTATTCTGTTGGCATTGACTGCTCGATATGTTTTGTGGCGATCGCTCTCAACGCTGAACCTGGCCGATCCCAAAAATGGGGTCTTCAGTCTGGGGCTATTTTTTCTGGAAATGCTGATGTTGACGAGCAGCACCATTCAACTGTTTTTGATGCTGCGGATCCGCGATCGCCGCCGAGAAGCAGACCAGAATGCGATCGCCGTGGTTGAAGGACGCTTCATGCCATCGGTGGACGTAATGATCCCAACCTACAACGAGCCAGAATTTATCTTGCGACGTACTGTGATTGGCTGTCAGGCGATCGAGTATGCCAACAAACGAGTGTATTTGTTGGATGACACTCATCGACCCGAAATTAAGGCAATGGCATCCGAATTGGGCTGCCATTATCTGACTCGCCCGGATAATCAGCACGCTAAGGCAGGCAATTTGAATCATGCGTTGGCGAAGACATCCGAAGGATTCGCTCATACTGATGGCGAGCTAATTGTCGTATTCGATGCAGACTTTGTGCCAACCCGCAACTTTTTGATCCGCACTGTCGGCTTTTTCCAGGATCATCGGGTTGCGTTGGTACAAACACCACAGAGCTTTTACAATCCAGATCCGATTGCCCGCAACTTAGGCTTGGAAAACGTTCTAACACCGGAGGAGGAGGTTTTTTATCGTCAAATTCAACCGCTACGGGATGCAGCCGGGAGTGTCATCTGTTCGGGAACCTCGTTCGTGGTGCGGCGGAGCGCATTAGAAGCGACGGGTGGCTTTGTCACCGACTCACTGAGTGAGGATTATTTCACTGGCATTCGTTTGTCAGCTCAGGGCTATCGATTGATTTACCTGGATGAAAAACTCAGTGCTGGACTGGCTGCCGATAATATGTCAGCTCATGCGACTCAACGATTACGCTGGGCGCGGGGCACCCTGCAAGCCTTTTTCATCGAGGCCAACCCGTTAACCATTCGCGGGCTGACTCCCCTGCAGCGATTGGCCCACCTGGAAGGATTACTGTACTGGTTCACCAGCATCTCGCGGGTTGGGTATCTAATCATCCCGCTGATGTACTCGTTCTTGGGCGTTATTCCGGTACGGGCAACCGAAGCGGAGCTGATGTATTTCTTTTTACCCTACTATCTCGTACAACTGGCGGTCTTCTCCTGGCTCAACTACCGATCGCGATCGGCGTTGCTGTCGGATATTTACTCCCTGGTTCTGGCGCTGCCGCTGGCGTTGACCGTGATTCAGGCGATGCTAAACCCCTTCTCCAAGGGATTTCATGTGACGCCGAAGGGAACCTCGAGCGATCGCTACTCCTTTAGCTGGAAGCTGGGACTGCCCTTGATTGGATTTTTCATCATCACGGCGATTAGTCTCTGGCGCAATCTGGGGCTGTGTATGATCAAGGGCGGCTGGTCAACGAACTATCTTGAACCCTCGCAAGCATTGGCCCATGCAGAGTCGATCAAAGGGATTAGCATCGGTTGGCTGTGGAGCAGCTATAACCTGATTATGATTGGGATTGCACTCTTGATTCTGCTGGATGTGCCCCGTCCCGATCCCTACGAATGGTTTGATTTGCGCCGCTCAGTACACTTGTTTATCCGAATGCCGTATACGCCTGGACAAACGTCTGCTAAGTTTTGGGGTGTAACAACGATGATTTCTGAGGTGGGCGCAGAAGTGGCACTAACCCAGGCAGGATTTCCGACTCTACTGCCAGGAGAAACCATCCCCGTGACAATCCAGCTATTAGAAGAAGATTTGACTCTAGACGGAACAGCCGTTCAGACCGATATTCGAGATGAGTTTCCAACGGTGCGAGTCAAGTTTGCTCCGGTCAACCTGCAACAGCACCGGCGCTTAGTCGAGATGTTATTCTGCCGTCCGGGACAGTGGAAACGACGGAATACTCCGGGTGAGTTTCAATCGCTGCTGCTGCTGTTCCGAATCCTGCTCAGGCCACGGGTGTTGTTTGAGCAGAAGGTAGATGTGCGGGCGATCGCGGTTGCGAAAGTTTGAATGGCGAATGACGAATGGCGAATGATATAGGATTTCCCCACTTCATGCTGAAGGAAATTTATGAGCAACCAGAAGCGGTGCGATCGTGTTTGGCTGCTTATCTCAATCTGCCGACAAACTTACACACCAACCTGGAACAAATCCACATCCTTGCCTGCGGCACCAGTCGTCATGCGGGATTGGTGGCTCAGTATTGGCTAGAGCAGATTGCCAACATTCCGACCGAATTCGGTCTAGTTCTGAATTTCAGGAAGCGCCGCTACCGCTGACGGCTAATACCCTCACCATTGGTGTTACCCAGTCTGGAGAGACGGCAGACACACTGATGGCATTGCAGTTAGAGAGGAACCGTCGGTCTGGTGAAACAGCCGCGTTGCAACCTCGACTACTGGGAGTGACCAATCAACCGGCCAGTTCACTCGCGAAACAGGTGGATTATGTTCTGCCAACCCTGGCAGGGGCAGAGATTGGGGTTGCGGCAACCAAAACGTTTGTCAATCAGCTTGTGGTGTTTGCCTGTGTAACGTTGGAGTTGGCCTATGAGCGTGGGGCGATCGCAGATGACGTTCTCCAGCGACACCTCGCCCAACTGCACCAGCTTCCGATAAAAATTGAGCAAGTGTTGGAGCAGGAGGGAGTGATTAAAGATCTGGCTCACCGGTTGGTTGCAGCCCAACACTGCATTGTGCTGGGGCATGGCGTTAACTGGGCGATCGCCCTCGAAGGTGCCCTCAAACTCAAGGAAACCACCTATCTTCATGCTGAAGGTTACGCCGCTGGTGAGTTTATGCACGGCCCCATTGCCCTGCTCGATGCCAGCATTCCAGTGATTGCGATCGCTCCGGCAGGCAGCCCTTACCCAGCCATGCTCCCCACCCTTCGCAAAGCCAAATCTCACGGTGCTCCGATGATTGGCATCGTCACTGCAAATAACGCTTCAGAAACAGCTGACCTGTTCGACCCTGCGATCGTTCTGCCTGCCATTGACGAGCTTCTTTCCCCTATTCTGACGGTCATTCCCCTACAATTGCTGGCCTATCACATCGCTGTTCAGCGCGGTTTAGATGTAGACCGCCCTCGCAACATCACCAAAACATTAACAGCTTGACCATTCGTCACTGGCTGACTGACACAAATATTGGGTGAGGGGCAAATCCAAGTACTCTGAGGATTACCACATCACCAGAAGTTGTTATGGAAGAAGCCCCTCGCCTTTATAATGCGCTGCAAGAGTTGCTCGGTCAA
>JAAUSG010000279.1 GCA_012034055.1 Leptolyngbyaceae cyanobacterium RU_5_1
GGGTGTGGGGTGTGGGGAGAAGGAGTGCATCATAATTACCAACAACCAATGACGAATGACGAATAACGAATGTAGAAGTTTTTTACCTCGCACTTCGCACTTCCAATGACTAGAACATATCAGCAGGGTCAGCAGATTGCAGTTTGCGGGTGGCGATCGCGCCGGAAATGCCGCACATGATGATTGTCAAAATCAACACCATGATGGCTCGTGTTAAGGTCATAAATAGCGGCAATGCGGTTGCTTTGGCGGCCATTTGGTAGAGTCCGATGGGTAACAGCAAGCCAGGAATAAAGCCTAGAAAGGCGAGGATGAGGGCTTCTTCAAACACCACACCTAATAAGTAAGCATTGCGGTAGCCCATTGCTTTGAAGGTGGCGTATTCTTTCATGTGGGCGTTCACGTCGGTGGAAAGTACCTGGTACACAATCACG
Organism: Leptolyngbyaceae cyanobacterium RU_5_1; assembly: GCA_012034055.1. Taxonomy (GTDB): domain Bacteria; phylum Cyanobacteriota; class Cyanobacteriia; order Leptolyngbyales; family Leptolyngbyaceae; genus JAAUSG01. The sequence goes on from JAAUSG010000279.1 coordinate 435, forward strand.
ACGCCGACGACAAATGCCATTGCAGTTCCCAAGCCAAAGATGAAACCAATTGGGCTTTCGTTTTTCCAGTAGCTTTCCTCAAAGGCGATGAATTCTTTGTGGGTCATCACTTTGGTGTCGTCTGGCAGATGGGAGCGCATGGCATTGGTGACCTGATCGGGGTCGTAGCCCGGTTGCAGGCGAACGATGCCGAGGCTGACGCTGGAGGCTTCTCGTCTCGGGAATAGGCGCAAAAAGTTTTGGTCGCTGGTGATCAGGTTGGCATCGGCCCCAAAGGATGCCCCCAAGGTAAACAGTCCGGCAATGGTGATGGTGCGCCGTTCGGCTTCGGTGGTGACCCCGTTGCCCTGATCAATTTGGGCGATCACCTCTTCGTACTGACCTCTAGCGGTGCGATCGAAGATAACGGTGTCGGGAATTTTGATTTTTTCCAATTGCTGGTTGACTTCTGGCAAGGTGAAGGCGGGTTGGTCGGGATTAATGCCAATTAACTGAATTGTTGTCTCCTGACGAGTTTGGGGATTTTTCCAGGCGATCGTGTTGATATACAACCCTTCTGCCGATCGCACTCCCGGAATATCCGATGCTTGATACAGCCGTCGCCGCGAGAAGGTAGACAGGTTTTGCAGACTGCGCGCCTTTGGACTGACTAAGACAATGTCGGCATCCAAAGAGCGTCCAGTGCGGGTATTGCTGTCATATAGCGCACCCTGAAAGCCCAACTGCATAAACATCAACACATCAGCAAAAGCAATTCCGGACAGAGCCACCAGAAGACGGCTTCGTTCCCGACTGAGTTGCAGCCAGCCAAGGGGAGTGCGGCGTTTGAGGTTTTGGAGCAGGTTAGTCATGAGGAGATGGGGAGATGAGGGGATGGGGAGGCAAAGGAAGACGCGGGGACGCGGGGAGAGGAAGACGCGGAGAGGATTTAATCTGCAATCTGCAATCTAAAATCCAAAATCCAAAATCCCTAATTCCTACTTGCTGTTTCAATCACTGCTTTAATTTGCAAGTTCGTGAACTTGGTAGCGATTTGGCTGGATGGGTTGTCCAGGCGAACGTGGACTTCTACGATTCTGGAGTCGATGTTGGCGCTGGGGTCGGTGTTGATGACGTTTTGCCGCTTCACTTGCCAGCCAACGCGCTCTACGGTTCCCTGCAATTCTTTAGAGAGGGAGTCGCCGCTGATGTGCACTCGTTGTCCCGGACGAATCTTGCTGACATCGCTTTGATAGACTTCTGCGACGGCGTACATCTGGTTGGTTTGACCGATTTCGGCAATTCCATCCTGGGAGACCAGCTCACCGGGACGAGTGTGAATTTCCATGACAACGCCATTTTGGGGAGAGCGCACGTAGGCCTGATTCAAACTGGCTTTGGCTTGATTCATGGCGGCGATCGCGGAATTAACCTCTGCCTGCGCTGCCTGCACATCGACGGGGCGCACTTCGCTGAGGGTTTTTAGGGACGATCGCTCTTGCTGAATCTGGGCCTGCAAGGTAGAAACGGTGTTTGCATGTTGTGCCTTAGCGCGGTTGAGTTGGGCGAGGGAAGTTTCGTATTTCTCCCGCCTTTCGTCAGCATTGACCGCACTCTCAGCTCCCTCGTTATAGAGCGATTGGTAGCGCTGGTAAGTGCGATCGGCATTACGGAGTTCGGCTTCGGCACGGGTAATTTCGGCTTCGCGTTCAATTGTTTCGGTGCGCAGTTGGGCTTCGAGTCGAGCGATGTTGGACTGTTGCGCGGCTAATTGATTTTGCTTGGAGTCGCCTGCTTGCACCTGAGCCAGTTTTGCCTGCGCCACTCGCACCTGTTCCTGGGCTTCTCCCAAAGCGGCTTGCAGGCGATCGCGGGAATCCAGAATCGCAATTATCTGACCGGCTTGGACGCGATCGCCGGCTTTGACCAGCAGTTGCTCAATCCGATTTTCCTGGCTGGAGGTGGGAGCCGAGAGTTTGATCACTTCTCCGCGTGGCTCCAACCGTCCTAATGCTGTCACCGTTTTGATTGCCGGTGTGTTGGAAATGGATTGTGCAGCCGTTGGTTGGGGCGATCGCGATTGCCAAACTGAGTAACCTGTGATTCCGCCAGCCGCGATCGTGAACCCGGTTGCCAGCAAAATCAGTTGACGAGAGAGAGGGTTAGAGGATGACGAACCATCAACGGTCAAACCACGCATAAAGCGACCTCCTGATAAATCTTAGAAACTAAACCGTTTAGTTTAGTTCTACAATTAAACTAAACAGTTCAGTCCAGATTGTCAATGGCCCAATCAGGTAAGATACGCTGGATGTTAGACCCCCCAAAAACCTCTCAGGCTAAGGCGAACACATGGTACACGGTAAAGTCGGTGCGCTAGACCGCGATGGCACAACCAAGAAAACTGAAATCTTGAAAGGAGCCATGCAAGAGTTTTTGAAGCATGGATATGCCGCCACCAGTATGGATCGGGTCACGGAGGCAGCGGGTGTCTCTAAGGCAACGATCTATAGCCACTTCAAAGACAAAGAGGGATTATTTGGTGCCCTCGTTCAATGGATGGCGGAAGAGAAGGTGAAGCAGGTGTTTGGTGCCGAACCGCTGCAAGGTGACCCACGGATTGTGTTGCGCCAGTTAGCTACCACTGTGCTGAAGCAAATGGCTTGCGATGATGAACACCCGCAACTGGTGCGATTAGTGATTGCTGAATCTGGACGTTTTCCCGAATTGGCGCAACTGTTTATCCGGCATCAATTCAAACCCGTCCTTGAACGGCTAAGTCGCTATCTGGCAGATCATCCCGAACTCAATCTTCCCGACCCCGAAGCCACGGCCCGCTTCATGATTGGGGGAATTGTCCACTATATGCTGACTCAAAAGATCATGCACGGACAGGACATTGTCCCAATGGACGGCGATCGCCTGATCGACAGCATGATGCATCTGGTGATTGGATGCGCTAAATTTTGAGAAATGAGCAATTTCCCATTTCCTGAGTCAAAGGGAAATAGGGAGTGGGGAGATGCTGTAAGAGAGTAGCTGCCTTGAGATGAGGTCGTTTTGATTCGTTTTTCGTGACCAACTATCGCCGGACTTTACCGCTAAACCCTGCTGCTTTAAACTGCTTAAGCTGCAGGGGAGTTGGTTGATTCACCGGAATACTAACTCTCAGCTCAAAGTCACTGGTGCCAGGAGGAACATACTCGATCGAACCCAGACGGCCACGGTTTTCCATCACGTTGTTATTATTGGCATCGTAAATGCGTCCGAAGATATCAGCATTTACAACTGGTTTCCCAGAAGTGTTTTCAGCTTTGCCCGTCACAATAAAGCAGTTTGCGGCTTGGGGTCCCCCGCTGGCTACCATTCCTTTTGCTAATTCGGGAGGGCAATCGTGGTAGGACAGATCAAATAACCGAATTTGGGTTAGTGCAAGGGCTGCTGGAGTAAACCAGTTGCTGCACATCCACAGCAACCCAGCGAGGAGAGAAACCGCTAGAACTCGAAACCGCATATATTGCACGTCAAAGGAGATCATGACTCTCAGCTTATCCTGGATCAGGATAATTAAGACTGTAGAATGCAGAATACTTTGCAGTTGCGAATTTAATAAAACCGTAATCTTCTGTAGGGACGGGTTTTGTCGATCGCCATTGGTTTAAGTGTTCAATCATCTGCTAAACCCGCCCCTACGCCAATGAACTTTTGCAGGTTATTGAATCCATGTTCCTAAGCTGCCATTTTCAACCTACTGAAAACGTGTTCGGCGGTTAGCTCCAGGTTGATTTCGTCTAGCACTGGGAGGCGATCGCTGCCTTCACAAAATCTGGGTTCTTGCTTGGGCAGGAAGATCAGCACTGAGCGATCGTCCGGGTCAAGCAACCATCCCAATCGGCACCCATGATGGATACAGTGCAAGATATTCCCCGTAACCCGGTTTGGAGATTGATTAGGCGAGAGAATTTCAATCGTCCAATCAGGGGCAATGAAGACATCATCAATCGGCTCCCCGTTCCTGTCGAATTCGATTCGGCTCCAAGCTAGAACAGCAATATCGGGGACAATGGATCGCCCACCACATGTACAGCGCAGCTCTGGAAATGCTAAGGCAATACGCCGTTCTTCAACTTCTGCATTGACTGTGGTAACCAGTTTTCCCTGAAGTCTGGAATGTCGAGTTTTCGGCATCGGTTTCTGAAAAATTTGGCCATCAATGTACTCGCTAGCCGGTTTGGTTTCTGGTAACTTCAGAAACTCCTCCAGGCTGATGGGTTGGGATGGGGCGATCGTCATGGCGGCTTGACCGATGCAAAACTATTTTCGGTTTAGTAGTGATTAGATTTTGGTGCGATCGCTGAGAATTTCGTAGCCGGTCTCGGTCACCAGAACGGTGTGCTCAAACTGGGCAGATAGTTTTTTGTCCGCTGTTACAGCAGTCCAACGATCGCCGAGAATGCGAGTCACCTTGGAACCGGCGTTGACAATTGGCTCGATCGCCAGTGTCATGCCTGCCCGCAGCTTCACATTGGGCATCGAGTGGGTTCGGAAATTGAAAACAGACGGCTCTTCATGCAGGTTGCGCCCAACGCCGTGCCCGGTAAAATCTTCCACTACAGTAAACCCGTTGGCTTTGACGTGATCTTCGATCGCGCCTGCCAAATCGAGCAAATGGGCGCCCGCTCTGACTTGTTCAATACCCTTATAGAGGGCTTCTTCTGCGACGCGAATCAATCGGGCGGCATCGGGGCTGACCTGACCCACCGGAATCGTAATGCAGGAGTCGCCATGAAACCCCTCAAAATAGGCACCAGTATCAACTTTTAGAACATCTCCAGCCCGAATGACCTTCTTGCGGCTGGGAATTCCATGCACCACCTCGTTGTTGAGGCAGGAGCAGATTGATCCTGGAAATCCGTGATAGCCTTTGAAACTGGGCGTCGCTCCCATTTCTCGAATTCGCTTTTCGGCATAAGCATCTAACTCTGCCGTGGTCATTCCTGGCGCAACCATGTCTGAAATCTCTTTCAGCACAGTTGCCACAATCCTGGCTGCCTGTCGCATGATTTCAATCTCGCGTGGAGACTTGATTTCGATCCCTCTCCGCTGCTTCTTAGGAGATGGCAGAGCAGGTTGATTAAGCAATTGAGTGAGGATGTTCATGGAGTTTGGAAAGGCAGCGTTAGATGTGCGTAAGCCCCGGATAAACCACCTCCAGCTCGGAATCTGTAGCTTTCCTTTAAGAAAAACTCCAGCTCTGGACATGGACAAGGTTTCGTCTTAAATTATCCTAATTTTTTGGAATGGTGAGCTGAACTTTTTGGAGTTTTGCTTAGGCATCGTTGGGTTGGACGGCCACAGTCAGCTTGCCAACCATACCGGCTTCGCTGTGTCCTGGAACCGAACAATGCAGCTCGTAGGTCCCCGGCTTAATCGGCACAAACACCCATTCTGCCTGGGCGGCTGGCTTTAGCTCTAGCTCGTGGATAGCCCCTTTAACCTCAACGTTGCCCGCTTCCACTTTTTGCGACCAGATATTATCCGCAAAGTCCTTAGCCGTGAAGTAATGCTTGCTAGCGCTGGGATTGTTGAGCACCAGCTTATAGCGTTTGCCAGCCGAGAACTCTACGTCATTTGGAAAAAACTTCAGCTCATTTGCCCCGTTGCCTAAACTCACCTTGACCTCGATTAGCGGCTGACGCGATAAATCGCCTGATAGATTGGCGGCAGTAGACGTCCAGGTTATGCCAAACCAAATCATTAAGCTGATTAGAACGCTGAGACTAAGGTGCAGGTAATGACGAGCAAGAGACCGGGGGATTGAGTGGAAGGGCAGCATAGTGCAGGAATGATGAAGAAGATCAGCAAGATGAGGGAGTGCGAGATGCAGACTGCTCTCCCATCACCCTATCACCCTATTACCCTTACTCTCTACCCACTACCCACTACCTTCACTCCCTACTTGGGTGCCTGTTTCTGAGACGTAGAGGTTGGGGGGCCTGCGGTGACGATGATGAGGCGATCGGGATACAGCAACTCTTGAATCACCTGGTTGACCTGTTCGGGAGTGATAGCTTGAATTTTAGTGACAAATTGGCGAATTTCGGTGCGATCGAGTCTATAGACCGTATTCATCAAAATGGTTCCAGCCAAGTCATTGGGGGATGCCAATTCGACCGGATAGCTGCTGGCGATCGCGCGTTTGGCCGTTGCGATCTCGGCTGGCGTCAGTCCATCTTTGCGGATTTGCTGCAGCAGGGTGAGGGTG
>JAAUSG010000047.1 GCA_012034055.1 Leptolyngbyaceae cyanobacterium RU_5_1
AACCCAACAATCGCACCTTTGAGTAATCGGGGAGAGCCAGGAAATGAAGTCATGAGAATCTCCCATACTTGTCGAAAAAATAACTTACTTTATGTGCGATCGGGTTGATTCTGTAACCTTTCGCTCAGATCTGTAATGATGGTTAACCCTGATCACTGAATCTGACAGCAGAGCAAATGTTTTGTCCAGGACTGTAGCGATCCTTTCTTCTCTCCTCTGCCCCTTGTTTGGGCTTCTTCTTTTAACGCTGCTTTGCCAGGGCATTACCAATTTCCAGGACTACAGCTTGAGTAGTGACAAGGCAGACTGCTGATTTCTCTATGACATCAGCGAGTTCAACTGCTTGCGTATGCAGGTTATCAGTAGAAGCCGCAAGCGCGATCGCATAGGAAGTATCAAGAAATATACCGCAGCAATTTGCTCGGACATGGCGCTTCTACTTTCTATAGTTATGGTTATTTTAACGCAGGTCAAATTGGCAGCGCCCTGCTGGTTACGGATGGTTATCTATGGAAGCACTTCAAATGCGTCTTTGTCATAAAGCCGATATATATAAAAGTCACTATCAAGTGTGAATATTCGCCTGAGATTGCAATTTTCTGCTGCGGAAACGAGGGAAGCATCTGCGAGATCCATAGGGATATCCTGGTACTTCTCCATCAAAACTTTGATTCGGTAGCACTCTACTTCATTGGCATAGTGAAGATGCAGCACTTTTCTGTCCAGAAATTGCCATAGAACGCTTTGCCCTGACCAGCCCCTTAGTTCTGATAAAAAGTACATGGCTTCGGTAAAGCAGGGCCATGTTGTTAAGAGTGAACCTGTCAACTGTTGGTAAGCTTCAACGCATCGAATGTGAACGTCTCCTTGCCCCTTGTCGATTAAGGCAACTAAAGGTCCTGTGTCAATTAGAATCATGGTCGTCGCAGCCCTTGCCGAGCCAGCTTTGCAGCTATTCCTTCCCCAAACCGTGTTTTTTGAAACTGATGGCGAGGTTCTGCCCGACTGTCAATTGCACCGACAAGATCTGCAAGAAGATTTGGCAAAGGCTGTTCTTCTGAAGTTGTTGTAGAAAGTTGAGCAGCAATCCAATCAGCAGGGGTGATGCCTTGCTGCTCAGCGATGGTTAGTAGAGTATGGTAAACCTTCTCAGGGAGGGTAATTTGGTATTCCGACATTTGCCTTGTCACGAATTTTCACTTCTAGGTCTATGCTACCAGGCTGCCAGGCGATCGCCTTCCTTCTCTCCCCAATTGCGACCGCCCTCTCAACCCAACCGTTGTCCTGACTATCCTAAGCCAGACAACCCCGATAAGCGATCGCACTATTCTATATCCTCATCCTCTGGTTCGGTAATCAATGCCAAACCCGCCAGAATTTGCTGAACGCGATGCATTGAAAGACAACCAATTTTTCTGTTAGCAAAGTTTTATCAATTGTAAAGACTTGAGACACATTCACAACACTTTGCTCAGGTAGATCTGCTTCGCCGACATCAAGTACCACATTACCAAGCGCCTTAGCTCGTCGAAGATTGGTGGTTAATGCGCAGACAATGACAGTTCTAATTTGAGAACGATTCAGCACATTGTTTTGGATTACGACGTAGGGGTGGATATACGCCGGTTCTGAACCAATAGGTTGCCCCAAATCAACCCAATAGACCTCTCCCTGACGAATCATTCGTTTTCCACTAATTGTCTTTGGTGTCGTCGCATTCCTTCTAAAACTGCCTGTTCATTTTCATCCAGCCCATCCGCATAGGCATCATTGATACTATGAAGCAGTTTTGACTGTGATGACGGCGGAGATAATCCTCCAGGGCTAACGAGAATAAATCGCTGGGGGAAATTTGCATTTCCTGTGCGAGATTAGAAGCTTGTTCGTAGAGGGAATCTGGGATTGAAATCTCTTGAATCATAGTCATCCAGGTTTGTGAACCCATCAAATGGGTACTTCTAGCTTAGGCGATCGCACTGTTGCAGAAACAATGGGTTTTCGGTCTCAAGGATAAAGGATTCAGGTGATATTGAAGGAGAATTTAAGCAGTTTGTCGCTCAGAAGCGGAGGCGAAATCGTTGGAGAATTCAAGGTGGTACATGGCGATCGCATCTTCTAGAGTAGAGTGAAGAGATGATCGCTGGTCGGGAGATTCTTCCAAAAACAACTCTAAAAATTGTCTATCCAACGGCCTAGCTTGGTCTTCACAAATCGGCAAATAGTAGTCAATAGTTATGATTGGATGTATTATGCCAGAGGTTGCACGGTTTTATGGAATTGTGATCAAGGTTTTCTTTGGCGATCACCCTCCGCCTCATTTTCATGCAATCTATGGTGAGTATAATGCATTAGTGAGCATTGAATCGCTGGAAATCATTGAAGGAGATCTGCCAAGTCGTGCTCAGAAATTAGTTTTAGAGTGGGCAACTTTATACCAGCCAGATCTTTTGCAGATGTGGAACACTCAAGAGTTTCGCAAACTACCTCCTCTAAAATAGGGTGAAAATAGTATGAAATGTCCTCGAATATGCAAGGCTAAAGCAATTGACAATCACACGTTGATGATTGAATTCACAAATCAAGAAATCAAGAAATATGATGTTCTCCATCTTTTAGAAAATCCTATGTTTGCTCCACTTTGCCAACCTGCATTTTTCAAGAACCTTAAGGTTGAGCCAGGTGGCTATGGGATTGTATGGAATGAAGATATTGATCTGAGTGAATATGAGCTTTGGAAAAATGGCATAACGGTGGCAGAATGCGATCGCTCAGTTATGCTTTAGAGTGGCAAGTCAGTTTTTTCATGCTTCCTAACTGCGATCACTTTCTCAGTCAAATTGCGATCGCTCCCTCTTCGTTTTTTGCGGATCTACCTCGCTTTCTCAACTTCGTACCAAACTGTTCAGAAATTGCTTCTCTAAATTTCTGACTTTCTTCTGGTGTGACTTGCCTCGCCCTCTCAAAAGGGAACTCAGATTTCTTCTTCATATCTTTGGCGTTGTATGCTAACCGATCGCCCTTTTTCGGCTAGTAGTTACCATTGCTTCTTAAGGCGCGATCGCCCTTCCAGTTTTCCTAACCTGTGATCGCCCCTTTTCCAAACCACACATCCATGATCGCCTTTCTTCTCTCCCCAACTGCGATCGCTCTCTCCCCCTACGGTTTGTGCAGTTACGGTGCGAGTGAGAGTATCGGGGTTGTATTGAAAAACAATCACACTCGGTTGTGGATTAATCGGAGATAACCCAACAATCGCACCTTTGAGTAATCGGGGAGAGCCAGGAAATGAAGTCATGAGAATCTCCCATACTTGTCGAAAAAATAACTTACTTTATGTGCGATCGGGTTGATTCTGTAACCTTTCGCTCAAATCTGTAATGATGGTTAACCCTTATCACTTTGTTCAGCTTCAAAGGCTTGGTTTGCCGGTCAGTCTGGAGGTGAGTCAGATGAATTCAACTTGTCCACGCATGTCTTCTGGATCAATCCACTCCCAGATCAAAGTTAGAGTCTTAATCATCTCACCAATCGAGCGACTACCCTGATGGCAATAGGCAATTCCGGCATGGACAACACCAGCTTGATGCAACCTTAGGAAATCATCATCCTGTGTGAAGATAACGCGCTGTTGAGCTAGCGCAAAAGCTAATTGCTCTTCGTCATCTGCTCCTAAAAGTGCTTCTTCTGGAGTGGTGGTAACGTCGATTCCTCGCCTTCGTAAACCCTCTGCAATTGCGTTACTGGCATTTTCATCTAAATGGAACTTAATCTGCCCTGACATTTCGTTCTTTTAATTTACGTTGCAGAATAGAGGGCGTTTCAGCGGCCAGCTTGCTAGCAAACATTTCGCTCTCGTGGATCATCTGTCTGATTTCTTCTAAATGGTCGTAATAGTAGACCAAGGCGGCATGAACATCTGCCAGGGTAATGCTGGGATAATGATAGACAATCTCATCGGGGGACATGCCTAAATGCTCATACCAAATCACAATATCCTGAACCCGAATTCGATGTCCGGCAATGCGGGGTTTACCACCACAGACCCCTGGAGTGATTTCGATGTGTTCTGAGATAACAGATTCCATGAGAGCACTAGAGTTCTAGAATTAGACGGTTAGATTACCTTAGCTTATTTGATCAGGTTTGTAGATACCTTGGGAAACAGGAGCGATCGCCATTCTTTCTCCCTCATTTCCAGAACTGAATCTGATAGCACGTCAGTTCGACGAGGTTAGAAGATGGCAGCAGGCAGAGCAGGAAGCCCTTTGAACTCTAAATCAAGGGAAGGCTTTTTCTCTTGATAGGTGTAAGCAATCAATCCTGCTGCCAAGTTGACCAAGAAATTGAACACACTGCGATGACGAGAATGTTCGACTTGGCAGAGGTTCTTGAGCTGGTCATTAATGGATTCAATCAGCGCTCGCTTGCGTAACAAAATCTTGTCGATCAGCTTGACCAGGCGGTTTTTCATCTTCTTCTTGGACTTGGTAATCAACTCAAGACCCCGCTCATACAACTGCTCAAATAGCTTTTGCGAAATATAGCCCCGGTCGCCAAAGAGCTTACCAATGAGGTCTTGAGTTAAGTCGAGCACAGGCTTGCGGTCATCCGTGTTGGCTGGGGTTAACTTGAATGCCAACAACTCCCCTTGGTCATTGACAATCAAGTGGAGCTTGAAGCCAAAGTACCAGCCCACTGAGTTTTTGCTCCACCCCACCAAGCCCGCAAACACTTTGTGATGGTGGGCACGGGCCGGATGGCAGACCTCAATTGGAGTCGAGTCGATAAACGCAATCCCAGTGATCGCTCCTCGGCGGGTCTGCAAAAAGCAGCATAACAACATTAAGCACCACGGCATCAACTCGACAATGCGGCTGTAGCTGACTAAGTTGGGAAACGCACTGCGCCAGTGGGGCAGCACACACAGGGTGTAGAACTCCTTGAACGTGCGAAAGCCGGAACCATGAAAGGCAATCGCGATCGTCATCACCTCACTCAACCGCATTCGAGACTGGCTCCGTCGCTCTCCTAGCATCGACGGTAGTTGGGCTTGGCGTTGCCAAACCTGCTCAAACTGCTGACAAAAATCATCGACTTCGCAAAAAATATGCGTCACATCCAGGCGCGATACGATTGGGTTCATAGCTGAGATCTCAATTCATCAAATTCACTCTCAGCTTTCCTTTGTCAATTTCTGTTCGTCGAACTCACGTTGATAGCAGAGCAAATGTTTTCTCCAAGACTGTAGCGATCCTTTCTTCTCTCCTCAACTGCGATCGCCCTCTCAACCCGACAGTTGCCCTGCTATCTCTAAACCAAACAACCCTGAAACGCGATCGCTTTTCACGTAACGCGATCGCACTACAAGAGCGGCGATCGCTCTCACCATGATTGGTTCAACATCTTGAGGCAATGACAGGATTGATGGAAGAGTGAATAGGGATTGGTGGATCTTGCCTTAATCGCGATCGTTCAGCGCTAGAACACCGATTCAGCAATGCCCACCCTACGGGCGATCTCTCTTTCCAAACTCCGGGAAAATGGAACCAGCAACAACGATTACCCAAGATTGGTAAAATCCGTCCAACCGGTCTTTCCTTTATATGTGCCGTCGAGTACTCGCACTTCCACTTTGCCAGCATAAATGTCGCTGAGCTCGTACGGACCCATCATATGCGACCAGTTGATGACCTCGACCAACGTGCCCACTGGAAGGTCGTAGGTCAGTAGGGGTCCAGGCAGGCCCTCGTTCAACGTGATGCCGTTCAAGTTTCCCCAGACGGTATACTGATTCGGCGGCCGCACAATGGGCACCCGCAGCTTCATGAACGCGAGATAGTCCTGCTCGCTCTTTCGATGGAAGATGTGCACGCTGGCAAACCCGATCGCCTGCCGGTGGTCGCGAATGGTGAAATCCAACTTTGGCACGCCCAGCGCTTTGATCGCCCAATCGAACGACTGCCAGCTGAAATTGAAAAACTGCCCGAAGGCACTCGGGTCCATCGTGGCGTTGATGTCCTGCACCACCGAGGACGTAAAGCGCGCCTTGTTCTGCGTGATGAAATTCTCGACGACGCCCTGCTCGGTTTCGACCATGCGAATATCGAAGTCAAAGGCGTTGATCCGGCCGCTGGGGGTTTGCGGATCGCGCGGCTCTTTCCAGGTGGACAGCAGGTTGCGGATAACACCCATGTTCAGCGCGAACAGTTCGGCGTTTACGTCGCGGAGGATCTGCCGGGTATCGGCCCCGAGTTTTATCAGTCCGATCGGCTTGTCGACGCTGCCGATGCCGGGGCTGCCGGTCACCGCCGTCGCCGCGTGGAAGAACCGGACGTCGCGCGCTGCCTTCGGCGTGCCGGGGTCGTGTTCGATGACGTAGCTGATCAGGTCATAATAGTTGTGACGTTCGTTGACGGTCTGGTATTCGCCTGGCAGCAGATTTATGGTATTGTGCCAGGCCGCGCGCATGAAGGTATTGGCCGGATTGAGCATCTGCTCCTTGCCGGTGGCGCTAGCTTGTTGCCATTCTTCGCGGTGCAGAGAATACCAGTCCTGGGGTGGAAGTCGCTTGCGTAAGGTGTCGTAGACGGAGCCGGTGATTTCTTTCCGCTGGATGCGGCCCGGTCCCTCGTGGCCGCCCTGCTGCACGACGTGGGTCAGCTCATGGGCAATGAGCCGACGCCCCTCGTGCGTCGAGGGTGTGAATTCGCCCGCACCAAAGACGATGTTGTGTCCCGCCGTGTACGCGCGGGCGTTCACGTTCCGCGTCGATTGCTCGGCAGCCGCGTCGGAATACACTCGCACTTGAGAAAAGTCGTGGTTGAAGCGCGGTTCCATAAAGGCACGGGTCATCGGGTCGAGAGGCTGACCGGGTGAAGATAATGCTTCATGAACACTGGAGGGTACTTCAAAAGATTCTTGGGGTGAAGCTGGAGCAGTCATTTGATTGTCTATAGCTTTCGTCTGAATAACATCCTCCTCTGCCATTTCAGACGAAACTTGCCGCTGAACTAGAGGAGTGATTTGATTGGCAATTGGTTTCGTCTGAATCATCTCCTCTTCTTCCTCTTCTCCAGATTCGACCTGACGCTGAACAGTCGGTTCTGGCATTCGCATGATTTGATCAGCGACGCGATCGGCTTCTTGTTCGTACTTGTCATTGGGTTGACCAATTTTCAGCTTGGGTTGAATTTTTGGAATGGGCGATCGCAACACCTCATGCATCACAGATGGTGCTTCAGAAGCATTTGTCGAATTAGTCGAGCCACGTTCTGGCGCTAACTTCTGGCGCTCACACTCACTACATTGCCCGGTCAAATTTGCTGATTTACCACAAGCACATTTACGCTGGAGGAGACTCGATTGCACTGGGGTAAATGAAGTTTTGGAAGATGGGTTGACCCGCGATCGCGTCTGCTGGTTCATGACTCAATCCTCCATAAATTGCCTGAGCAATTTGGCTCCCAATCACCCTTGGCGGTGTGCCTGCTTGGATCTCAAAGGCTCCTCCATCCAACCGTCCAATTGTTCCTGCTTGAGCGAGTGTGGGAGGAATGCCGTGTTCCGTCAACAGGCGTGTTAATTCCTGTTGAATTGCTGCTCCGATGGGATCGCGATCGCCTGGTGAAAATCCATGCAACACCAGTTCTTCAATGTTCAGTTCCAGGGTGGTTGGAGTCATCGTGGCCTCCGGAGTGTGGTTCAACTTGATGGTTCATCGGGATTCACGCCCAGTGCTCGGAGGCGTTCTGCCAGGTGGTCTGCTCGCGATCGCTCCTGCTCTAGTAGTGCCTCTGCTTGCTCTGCCCGTTGCCGTTCTTGCTCTGCCCGTTCATCACCGGTTGGGAGTAAGTTGCCCTGCAAGTCCCACCAGCGCAGCCAGGGAAGTTCCACATTCTGGTAGCGACCTGGCCAGATACCCAGCTCCACTCCCAATGGATCAATGGGACAATGCCCGCGCTGGTTGGCTGCTAGCAAGTGATAGCAGCCATCTACCAGGTGATAAACTTCGATACTGGCATTCGCAACTTCATAGATGCCGTAGAAGGGAACTCGAATGGCTTGTTCGTAGACCCAAAACTTGCCTAAAAAGGGAGTGGCGTCGCGTTCCTCGCGCCCATCGCCGGAGACAAATTCCAACACAATTAGCGGTGCAACAATCTCTTGCCACAACACGTAGGAACGTCGCATTTGACCATTCAGGATTGGCGGGACATGCGGGACATAAAACCAGTCGGGCGCTTCAGCCCCTTTTTCGGGCGGCTCACTGATGCGCCAGTAGATCCCGCAATCTTGCCCGATGCAATACTGACCATCGGGATGACGTTGCTGTAGAACAGGGGTGATGGAGTCAGTCAGGAGAATACTTTGAGGGTGCTCTTGAAAGTTTTTCACAAAAGTGCCGTCCGACTCCGGTAGCTGCGTATGGTCAGGGAGGGTTGTCGGTAATTCAGGTAAAGCAGGTAAGGGTTTGCTAAGTGTCATACGGGTTCACTCTCCCTACAAGGTGTCAGTAATTCTGAGCGGTTGCTTCTTAATCATATCCAGCCTCCCACTTCTGTACTGGTTAAGGATTTTTCCAGCTTAGTGTATTCACTTTGGGCAGCCTGGAGCAGGTGTTTCATCTGTACAGGTTCCCCAGCATCGGCAGCCAGAAACGCTGCATTCAGGGCAATATTGCGAATGTTGCCACCGGGAACATTCAGGCGGGCCAGCTTGGTCAGGTCTAGTCCCTGCGTGGGCAGTTTGGGCGGAAACATGCGCCGCCAAATTTCCAGGCGTTGGGTGGCATCGGGGAAGGGAAATTGCACGACAAAGCGAAGGCGACGCAGGAACGCCGGATCGATCGCACTCTTTAAGTTCGTCGTCAGAATCGCCAGCCCTCGGTAGGCTTCCATTCGTTGCAACAGATAACTGACTTCAATGTTGGCGTAGCGATCGTGGCTGTCCTTCACTTCGCTGCGTCTACCAAACAACGCATCGGCTTCATCAAACAGCAGAATTGCGCCACCCGTTTCAGCCGCTGCAAATACGCGACGCAAATTTTTCTCCGTCTCTCCAATGTATTTGCTGACAATCTGGCTTAAATCGATGCGATACAAATCGAGCTGTAACTCGTGAGCCACCACCTCGGCCGCCATCGTCTTGCCCGTCCCGCTCTCGCCCACGAATAATGCACTGATACCCAGTCCATTGGCTCCTCGTCTGGCAAACTCCCAGGTTTCGTAAACGGTGCTGCGCTGGCGCACCTGAGCAGTCATTTCCCGTAACGTTTGTCGTTGTGGTTCTGGAAGTACTAAATCGTCCCAGGTTGCCATTGGTGAAATTCGCTGGGCCAGGTCTTCCATGCGAGTTCGTGTTTGGGAGCGGCAGGTTTCCCACAGAACATCGAAGGTTGGTAAATCAGATTTATTTTCGCAATTTATTTTGAAATCTAAACAGGTTTCTTGAATGGTTTGTGAACTGAGGCTGAACTGGCTAATTAGTGCCTCTAGCTTGCCATTCAGATTGATTTCCAGAGTCTGCAAGGAGCGTTGCCACAATGATCGCTGTTCATCTGTACTGAGTTGATTAACCTCCAATCGTAGCGATGGGCGTTGGCAAAACTGTAGCGGGTCGTGAGTAGTGACAATTAAGTAACTTCGTAGTGCCTCAACAAACGGCAGGATGGTTTGCATTCGTTTCTCCTGCCGCATAGTTTCATTCCCCATTTCATCAAGCTGCTCACACTCCAACAACAACGCACTGTTGGTCAGAATGGCTTCCCGCTCCCATAAACGCGCCAGGGCTTCCCGTTCAGCGACAGTCGCAGGCAGGTCGATCGCACGCAGGGTATGGAGTTGAATGCCGAGTGCGGCACAGGCTGAAAGGGCGATCGCGGTTTTACTCTCTGCCGTATCTCCGCAAAGCTGAATTGCCAGGTATCCAGAACTGCCTTCCTGACTAGACCAGATACTGATGATGCGCTCAGCTAAATGACAGTGTGAGGCAGCTAATTCACTCACCGTTGTGACTGGTGCGATTAATCCTTGCAGGCGATCGTCCAAATAGGAAATCCCATTCAGGTAATGCAGAACTCGTTCATCTACTCGCAGACGGCTTTGGGTCAAGCTTTCCCCATTACTGACTTCAATCAGCCGCCAGTGGCGTAGCGGTCGAACTGGAGTTAGAGCACTCCAATGGGCATCGGGGAGGGCCGCCAATGCCAAACTAAAGGTGGGGTAGGCAAGCTGGGAACTTCCCTGAGCTGTAGCGCATAGTTGTGCCAGAGATGCGCTCAGTTCCACTCCGGCACAAAGTAGCAGCAGATCTCGTTCAAACAGAGTGAGTGCAAACGCTGTACACACAGTATGCAAAGCAGGAGGAACAGGCATTGCAGCCGCTATTACCTGCAATTTTTCTGAAATGGAATTCTGGCTTGTTGAAACTGGCTCATCCCCTTGAGCTTCGGCAATATACCGTTGTAAGGCAGCGCGAATTCCTTCCAGTGCTACAGCTAGATAGTGCTGGTTTGCGACTTGCCAATTCTGAGCATCGCTTGTGTTCATACATCATGCACGGGATTGCTGATTCTGGGGATGAAAAAGGTGCTGAATGATTGAAAGAGGTTTCAATCCATTCCGCTTTTCAGCAACGCCTCATCCACTCACACTGGCGGTTAAGACGCTGGGAGGACGCGGATCGAAGCTAAAGTCTAATTTGGCGATGTTGATTACGGTGAATTGATACGTGCCTCTGGATCCGGCGATGGTAAAACTAACAATTCCTGTGGCATCTGTCGTTCCCGAATCACTCCGGGGGGTGCCATCAGGTAGTATCCAGACGATAGAAACGGTTGCTCCCTGAACGACAGCTCCAGCCTCCGATTGAACCGTGATCTGTGCGCTGACGGTGACCGGATCGCCGGGGGGGAGGGGAGAGAGGGCGATCGCCACAGGTCTCAGACAGTTTCCCACACAGGGGAGGGGGACGCTGGGAGTGCCGGTGTATTGGTTGTACGTGGGGCTGCCGACAATGGGATCGACATCGGGCAAACTTTCCGCCCCATCCACTTGCAATCGCACCAGGTAATCTGCGGCTTTCACGCCGTTGATCGTCACGGTAATCGCGTTCGTGGCGGACTCTCGCCTGGCAGCGGTGAAGCTGTAAGCGGCGGAGCCATTGCGTTCATTGAGCAGCAACACCACCCGTTGGGATGGGTTCACCGCAGGCTGTACCGGAATCGTGACAGCGATCGCACCGGGAGGCGCACCCACGATCGCACTGGCAGCGGCGGTAATGGGTCCGGTAATTCTGGGGTGCAGCACAAACGGCATGATGTTGGACTCAAACCCCCGGTGCGGCTCGAAAGGCGTGCCAAAGTCGATGTCGTGCAGCACCTGCACCGTGTTGACTCCGGCTTGTAGTCCGGCGGGGAGATTCACTTCAATCTGTTGACTGCCGACACTGAGTGGATCAACCACTGTCACGCCAAAGCTGACCCGGACGCGATCGCTGTTCAAGTTGTAGCCTTGAATCCGCAGTGTAGTCCCCGTGGTCACTGTAGTCGGTAGTAGAGTTGTGATCACGATTTGATTTCGCGTCACCACCCGCAAATTGCTGCGCCGCACCGACAAGGGCGATCGCGTAGACCGGCGGCTCTCAATCAGCACGACGGAAACCTGGTAGGCAGCGGTGGGGCGGTAAGGAGACTGAAACGCCGCCCAGAGCCGTGAAATTTCTTCCGTATTCAGCGACTGCGGACAAATTTTAATTTGTTCAATTTGTTCATCCAAACCAGCGGTTGACAGCGATTGCAGCAAGGTGAGCGTGCCAATTCCATTTACGGAAAGGGGTGGGTTAAGCGCCAGCCGCACGGATTCTCTCGTCAACACGGGCGTTTCATGGAGAATTTGCATCGCGTAGCCGAGCAGGATTTCACTGTGAAAATTCTCTTTTCCATAGGCACTCAGCAGATAGTGCAGATCGATCGCCAGGGGGGGGTTACTCGTGCGATCGCCGGTTGGATCACGGGAGGGCAAGCCGACGTTGCGCCAGCCCACGTTGGGAATGACGTTGTACAAAAACAGGTTGAGCTGGCTGGGAACCGTGTCTCCCTTGGGAACCAGATCGGGAGGCAGGGCATTGACCACCACACTCCCCACACCGACTGGGGTGCGATCCACAAGACCATTGTCCAGCAGGTCTTTGAGCACAGCGGTGACAGCCGCGATCGCCAGCGCGCTACTCATCTTTGGCCTCCAGGTCGTTGTTTCAGGTAGTCAGCCAACGACAATTTGGCAGCAGGTGGCGATCGGCGGGATGGGGTGGGTGGCGTGGGTGGAGTCACTGCCCGCACATCAATGCGATTGATCGTGACTCGAATAGTTGGGGGTTGGGCAGACTGAGGGGGTTGTATTTCTGGCTGTGGTAATGGTTTTACGTGTGGTTGAGTCAGTGTTCCGACTGATGTAGCCGGAGGTGATTGGATTGCTGGCAGGATGGACTCCAGGAATGCCGGTTCACGCCCTGGTTGAATTGTTTCTGCGGTGGATGATGGAATATCTTGAGCGTGCTGTGGCGCAATGGTCTGCAGCGAAGCTGAATCTGGAGCTGTGATCGGTTGCGATCGCTCAGGACTGGAGAACTGAGGCTGCACCGAACGGATAATTTTTGGATTAGTTGGTGCGGGAATTGGGGAAGCTGGCGGCTGGCGGCTGGATGACTGGCGATGATCGGCTTCAGTTTGTTGGGGTGATTGGACTGGAGTTGGGGCGATCGCGGCGGCTGAATCAACGGAATGAGAGTCCGGTGGTGCGGGCACTGCTGCGATCGTTTCTAACTGCGGTCGAACGGGTGGAGGGCTGGCAGCGGGTACAGGTGGAGTCTGGATCAAGGGTGTTGCAACCGATGTTGAGAATTGCAACAAGGAATTATCTCCGTCCGGTTCAGGCTCTTCCGGAGGGTGCTCCAAACCCGGATTACTGTCCAACGCAGGTGGCTCAAATACTGAAACAGGTCGGGGTTGAATCTCCTCCGCTCCTGCCAAACTTTTGGTAATTAATCGGTTGAGGAAGTTGCTCATCCGCCCACCATCCCTAGATACAGTTGCCGCCGTAGAGCACTCATTGCCAAAATATCGGCTTCCCGCCAACCATAGGCGGATGCCAACGTATGCACTTCTCGCACAATCCGGTTTGCCCAGGTATGAATTTCACTCCAAAAGAAGGACACAATATCGAAGGTTGATTGCCAACGATGACCGCACAGGGGGCAACTCAAGTCCAGTTGCACATCGGCTTGCGGATCGGCATCTGCCATCTGTTCGACGATAGTATCAAGGACAGTTGCTGGAACGTCGTGGATTGCCCGTTCTGACTCCCCTTGATGAATGGACAGCACACAGCGATCGAGCAATTGTTGTTGAGCGCTTGTGCCATTTGCGATTGAACCAACCGCCGCCAGGTCGGGGACTAATTCGGGGATTAATGTAGTCAGATCCAAACTGTTGGGTAAGCGAAATTGCACGTGATAATCTGCAATTTGCAGCAGATGCACCTCGGTCAAATCGGCGTTAGAGCTGACTCGAATATCGCCGACGTTAAAGGTCAATTCCAGGCGATCGCGGCAGCTTGGACAATAGACCACACTCACCAATTCAGTTCCAAACATCCACTCACGCAGAGTGAGCAGCAACGCATCCCGTTGACCGATACTGAGGCTACCCAATTGCTCCAACGATTGGTCGGGACAGGCAGCGGCAAGTAAGCTTAGCGAGCGCTGAACTGGGTACTGTGTTAATCCCTGTTCCCAGACGCCTAGTAATTCCGCAGCCGATAGTGATTTCATAACCCCTTAAGTCGGTGGTTCCGTGAAGGTGGGTTCGGTGGGTTCCGTGACCTCGTAATCGCGCTCCCAACCCTCGTTTTCCAGCTTGATGGACTGGATCGCGATCGCGTTGGCGTTGGCATCTAAATCCGGAATAGCTTGATATTCAGACACCCAGCAGCGGAAGAGTTTATAGGCGATCGCGAGTTGTCCGGCTTCGTTGTAGAGTTCCAGAATGATGTCCTTACGGAAATCCTTCAGCGAGACCTCAGCCCCCAAGCCAGAGCCAAAGTTCCAGACTTTGTTGGCCCACTTCTCAAACTCGGTATCGTGGGTCACGCCCCGTTCCAGCATGATTGCTTCATACTTGGTGCGGCCGGGTGATTTGCGGGACGTACTCGGATCGCCGCCCTCGCGGTGTTCAACAACTTCAGTCGATCGCTTCAATGCCCCGACTTTGCTGATACCCGCCACATAGCGTCCATCCCACTTGACGCGAAACTTGAAGTTTTTATAGGGATCAAACCGTTGTGCGTTGACACTAAACTGAGCCATTTTCCCTACTCCGTCGCTTTAGAGAATTCGTTTCTCGTACCGATTTTAGATTTTGGATTTTAGATTTTGGATTGCAGAAGCTTGATTGTGTAGTAGTTTCAGAAAACCATTTGTTGCAATCTATTTCTTAAATTGGTACTAGACTGTGATCTGCCCGGCCAGTTGCTGAATTTTAACGAACACAAACTCAGCCGGTTTCAGCGGTGCAAAGCCAACCAGAATGTTGACAATCCCCAGGTTGATGTCGTTCTGCGTGGTGGTTTCGCGATCGCATTTGACCAAATACGCTTCCCGTGGGGTTTTGCCTTGAAAGGCCCCTTGACGGAAGAGGTTATTCATAAATGCCCCAACGTTCAACCGAATCTGGGCCCACAACGGCTCATCATTCGGCTCAAACACCACCCACTTCAACCCGCGGTAGAGGCTTTCTTCAATAAATAGCGCCGTTCGTCGGACTGGAATGTATTTCCACTCTGATGCCTTCTGGTCAGAACCATCAAGCGTCCGAGCACCCCAACAAACCGTACCGTAGATTGGAAACGTTCGCAGACAGTTGATTGCCAATGGGTTGAGAGTTCCATTTTCCTGATCAGTCAAAAAATCTTCGAGTTTTGAGACATTGCGGAGCACTGCATCTGTACCTGCTGGAGCTTTCCACACACCGCGATCGCTGTCTGTACGAGCATATAATCCGGCGATCGTTCCACTCCCGCCAACAGACCTGAGCTTAAACCCATTCAGCGGGTCTGGAATTTGGACACGAGGAAAGTAGAGTGCAGCGTTCTTATGACGCAGCCTTGCAGGGGTATCAAGCCAATCTTTGATCTCCTGCACTTCATCAATGCCAGGAGGCGTATCCATAATAAAAAAGGCTCGTCGCTGCTCACAGTAGGTGATGGCAGAGTTGATGACAGCATCGGCTGCATCAGCCGTAGCGATATTACTAGCCAAGACAGCTACCCGTGGAAGACAGAGAATGTTGAACAGATCTACATCCTGAAGTGCATAAATGCCAGTCTTAGCGTTTAGGTCTCCAATTAAAGCCAATCCATCGGCTGGATCGCCATCCGCACCGGGAGTTCCAAAACCTTGTGCTGTGTCTAGCACGGCTGCACCTGCACCCAGCGCATAGCTTTGCACGTTCGATTCTATACCACCTGCCGTATCAAGGAGGAGTTGCGATACTGTTGTGGTGTCCAAAGGCGCGGCAGCGAAGACAACCGCATTACTCGTTACACCAGGCAGCACCACTAGCCGATTCTCGCTACCAGCAACATAACTAGCCACCCGCGTTCCGGTAAAAGCGGCACTGTTGCTAGGATCAGCAGCACGAATCGCTGACTGAAGTTCACTGGCGATCGCGCTTAATGTACCGGCATTTGCCATTGTTGTCGCTGTATGCGGACCAACCGCCCCGATCGTCACATTCACCGATGAGCTCGCTGGGACGGTCGGCACAGCCGCCAGATTACTAGAGACAAAGGCAGTGATAGTTGTAGCCGTGCCGATATTCAACCCTAGGTCATTGACCGTTGGATCAGCCGCTTCCTGAGAAAACGCAACTGCCGTTCCTGACACACCTGACAACACGATAAGTTGCTGTACTCCAGCGTCCGTATAGGCAATCACCCGGGTGTTCGCGAAGGCATTCGTGTCGGCGGGTAAAACAGCTGGATTTCCCAACTCTGCACGGATCCGGGACTCCAGTTCGCTGCTTGCCGCTGCCAGATCAGCCATCGCTCCAAGAGTAAGGGGAATTGGAGCACTTCCCCCAATCGTTACCCGGAGTTGCCCACCGGGATGCGGGAAAGCACCACTTACACCGCCAGAGAGGACACCATTTAGATTTGTACCAGAGGATAATCCCAGATTTGTCAGCAGGGTTGGATCGAGAGCGGCAGCAAAGGTCACACGTGAGCTAGCAGTGGTTGATCCTGCAAGAATCCTCAGGCGATCGTCCACAATCGAGACCGTTGCTTGAGAGAAAGCCCGGATTCCTGGTCTAGCCGCCCTAATTGCTGACTCCAGCAAACGCCGTGCATCTGCCAGCGAAGTTGGCGCAGACGATAACCTGGCAATTCCCTGACCGTCAGTACCAATCGTTACAACGACTTGAGGATTCGTGGAAGTGATTGATGGGAAAGGATTTAGCACCCCGGACAGGGTTCCCGTCTGGAGTGGACGATTAATGCCGAAGGCAGTGACGCGCACGAGCTTGGAGCCGGAGAACTCATCGTTGATCACAGATTGGACAAAGTTTGGGTCGGTGGGTGTCATTGATAGACCCCGGAACGTTTCAGAGCGCAAAACTACCCGTCCGCCGTCTCTAGATTCCTCCAAAAAGATCGTGATGTTAAATCGATCCCCGGAAATTGGTGTTGGGTAATCAATGCTCACACGCAGGTTGTTTCCCCAAGTCCCTGGATTGACAAACTCTGGATGGGTAGTTGGGTCTAGACGACCTACCTGGACAGCAAGAGCCGTTGCCCCTTCGATTCCATCCTGAATTTCCACATCTGCGACTGTAAAGCTGCCACTGGCTGTGCGTACGACCCAAGCTTCAGTGCCACCGTTGAGAAAAAATTGCTGGATAGCATAACTTGCTTCACTTCTGGCGTTTAAGCCGCCAAACTCTCGCTCAAAGTCTCCAAAGTTAAAAGTCTGGATGGCTTTATTCAGCAATCCTTGCCCAAAGGAATCAACAAAAGCTGCGATCGATGTAGCGACTCCGGTAATCGTTCGGACACCGCTGGGTACTTCTTCGATGTAAACTCCTGGGTACGTAGGGGTAACTGGCATTGATGATCCTCCCTATCCGTTACAACATCGAACATCAAAGGTGAAGCTGCCACCACTTGGTATAGTTGATTGGATTAAGAATCAGCGCTAGGCTGCATAATTATTCTTGATGGTGCCAACCCAACTCCAAATCAGGTGCCTTATGCTTGCGATCTAAGCAGGTTCACAAAAAAAATGGGTAAATCCCAATGATTTGTAAAAAATATTATTTGACGGTAATACTCATTGGCATTGAGCCGCTTGCTTGCGAGAGCACCCTAAATTACGTTTGAGTTATTCAGATGAAATGACTGATCGTACTGTAATTCAGCACCGCCTTATTTGAATAATTGTGAAAAAAGATGTGAATACATTTCAACTTCAGAATAACTGAAGCTCTTATAAAAATTTTGAATCACTTTTTATCTCAAATCGATAACAGACTCAGTCAATACTTGAGAACGGCTTATGGAATAACTTCCTAACAAACTTAAGCATAAGACTCCACAAATCCATAACACTCGATTTCTCATGAGTAAAACTGAGCTTGGCCAATGAATAGCGAGTATTCGTTGTTATGAATACTGCTTTACGAAAACTGAAACAAACTTTCTATCTGGTCGTCATTTTAATACTTCTGACGCTTTTAGTTCAAATAAATTGGTTCAAAACAACAGTTTTCTCTTATCAGAATTACAGCTTTGTAATATGAACAAAAAGTAATGAGAATCTAAGGTTGGTCAGCCATTAGGAAGATGACGTCATGATAGTGTTGATAGTAGAGTAAAAAGCTATTCAGAACATTGATCTGCAAACTTTACATCCCTAAACTTCAAGAAATTTAAGAGGATGTTTGAAAAGGTATGGTCTGTGACGTTAAGCACTCAGCGATCCCCCCTAGCCCCCTTTAGTTAAGGGGGAAATCAGCTCAAAGTCCCCCTTAACTAAGGGGGATCTTGCACGCTTTGCTACAAACAGTAGGACTTTTAAAACATCCTCTAAACTGGATTTCAAACTTTAAACCACGTCCAACTCGGAATCTGTAGCTTTCCCTTTAGAAAAACTCCAGGTCTGGACGTGGACAAGGTTTAATTCTAGAACATTCACATGGGGCGCATTTTTCACTGAATCTTGAGCAGATCTTGACTTCTGTTGACTCTGTGAACGAGTTGGTAGAAAAAGATGAGCATCGAAGGAATAACGATTCGTAACGTGATCCACCAAAGTGGAATCACGGTTAGCATTTTAGGTTTTATCGGTGGCGTGCTGACGGCTTGTTCACCCAGTCCACCGGGGAATCAAGCGACCACCCAGGGCAACCAGGCGCAAACGACCAAATTGAAATCGGTCGCGGTGACCGTTGGTGATTTGGGTAATCCGTTTTTTGTGTTGATGGGACGGGGGGCGGAGACGGAAGCCAAAAAGGTCGCGGGTGACGATGTCAGGGTGACGGTGGTTTCGAGTGGGTATGACCTGAACCAGCAGTTTAACCAGATTGAGAATTTTGTGGCGGCCAAAACCGATGTGATTATTCTCAATGCGGCAGACAGTAAGGGTATTGAGCCTGCGGTGGATAAGGCGAAACAGGCAGGGAGTGTGGTGATTGCAGTGGATACGGGTGCGGGTGACGCGGTAGACGCAACGATTACCTCCAACAATTTGCAAGCTGGACAGGTGAGTTGCCAATACATTGCCGATCGCCTCAAGGGTAAAGGCAACATTGTGATTGTGAATGGTCCACCGGTGGTTTCGGTGATTGAGCGGGTGCAGGGCTGTGAAGAGGTGATTGCCAAGTACCCCGACATCAAAATCCTCTCAAAAGACCAGAACGCCGAAGGAAGCCGGGATGGAGGGCTGCGGGTGATGAGTGATCTGCTCACCTCGTTTCCCAAAATCGATGCGGTGTTTGCAATTAATGACCCCTGTGCCATAGGGGCAGAACTCGCCGCGAAACAAGCCAAACGCAGCGAATTTTTTATCGTCAGCGTTGATGGTGCACCAGAAGCGACTCAGGCGATCGCCTCTTTAGATAGCCTGGTGGTTGCCACGGCGGCTCAGGATCCGGTGGGGATGACGCAAAAAGCGGTGCAGGTCGGTAACGATATTTTGCACGGCAAACGACCTGCGAATCCCAACATTCTGATTCCAGTCAAGCTAATCACCCGTGAGAACGTGAGCGAATACCAGGGTTGGCAGTAAGGAGTTACCGATGACCACAAATATGCAATCACCCTCATCGTCCGATGCCGCGATCGCACTCCCGTGTTAGAAATGCGCGGCATCACCAAGCGATTTCATGGGGTATCTGCCCTGCAAAACGTCAATCTGACGGTGTATCCAGGCGAAGTTCACGCCTTAATGGGGGAGAACGGAGCGGGCAAAAGCACGTTGATGAAAATTTTGGCGGGGGCATACATCGCCGATGACGGCGAGATCTACATCAACGGACACCTCTTGAAAATTACGGATCCAGGGACGGCGCGGCAAGCCGGCATCAACCTGATTTATCAGGAGTTGAATGTCGCACCCAATTTAACCGTTGTCGAAAATATGTTTATGGGCAGTGAGCTGCGTCGGGGGCAGTTGTTAGACCGGGACGGCATGGAGCGGAAAGCCCAGCAGGTGCTGGATGACCTGGGAGCCAGCTTTGCCCCCAGGGATCTGGTTTCCACGTTGTCGATCGCCGAACAGCAGGTTGTTGAAATTGCCCGCGCCTTGAAGGACAATAGCCGAATTTTGGTGATGGATGAACCGACGGCGGCCCTGTCCGATCGCGAGACGGAGCGGCTGTTTGAGGTGATTCACAAACTCCGCAATGACGGGATTGCGATTATCTACATCAGCCACCGGATGGAAGAGGTGTATGCGCTGGCGAATCGGGTCAGTGTTCTGCGCGATGGCCAATATATCGGCAGTCTGAACCGGGATGAAATTTCTGCAGAGCGGCTGGTGCAAATGATGGTCGGTCGGCCGATGCAAGATTTCTACGAACATCAGCGGCAAACCAATCCAGGGGCGGTGGTGCTGGAGGTGAGCAACATTAGCGATGGACGCAAGGTGCAGCCCACGAATTTGACCCTCCATGCGGGGGAGATTGTGGGGTTGGCAGGATTGGTGGGCGCGGGACGGACGGAACTGTCGCGGCTGATTTTTGGTGCCGATCCAAAAGTGAGTGGCGAGGTGGTTCTGAATGGCAAAACGCTGGAGATTCATTCCCCCGGTGATGCGATCGCGGCTGGAATTGGCTATGTCCCGGAAGACCGCAAAGACCAGGGCTTGTTTCTGGAAATGACCTCTGGCAAGAACATCATCCTGAATATGTTGAAGCAGGACTCCAGGGCCGGTGTGATCAACTGGAGTTCGGTCAGCAAAATTGCCAGAGATGCGGTGGAAGATTTCAGCATCCGGCTGGCCAATCTGGAAATTCGGGCGATGGATTTGTCCGGGGGCAATCAGCAGAAGCTATTGCTGGCCCGGTGGCTGGCGATTAAGCCACGCGTGCTGCTGCTGGATGAGCCAACGCGGGGCGTAGACATTGGCGCAAAGAGCGAAATTTACCGGATTGTCAGCGATCTGGCACAGCAGGGCGTTGCCATTCTGATGGTCTCCAGCGAATTGCCCGAAGTCGTGGGGCTGAGCGATCGCGTCTTGGTGATGCGAGAAGGGCAATTGGTGGGCGAACTGGGCGGTTCGACTGGCACCGACATTACTCAAGAAAACATCATGGCGTATGCTACGGGCGCATCGGAGGTCGCCGCACTATGAGTCAAACTGAATCCCGTCCGCTGCAGGAAAAAACCAGCGATCGCGCCCCGTCGCGCCAGCGAAAACCAGCCAACAACTGGCTGCAGATTGCTGGAATTTTGCCCATTTTGGTGCTGATTTGCGTCCTGTTTTCCCTCCTCACCCCCAACTTCCCAACCCCCGGCAATGCTGTTAACATTCTGCGCCAAGCCTCGATCAACATCGTGCTGGCAACCGGGATGACCTTCGTGATTCTCACAGGCGGCATTGACCTCTCGGTTGGCTCCATCCTGGGCGTGTCGGCTGTGGTTGGGGTGTTAGTCTCTCTGATCCCGGCGTTGAGCTGGGCGGCCGTACCGGCGGCGCTGTTGACGGGCTTGTTGATCGGTCTGGTGAACGGTGCCCTGATTGCCTTTCTCGACTTACCCCCCTTTATCGTCACGCTGGGCGGATTAACGGCGCTCCGCGGAGTTGCCTACCTCGTCGCCAATGGCACCACCGTGCTGAACCGGGATTTGAACTTTGCCTGGATCGGCAATAACTACCTGGGCCCGTTTCCCTGGCTGGTCGTGATTGCACTGCTGACCGTGTTAGCCAGTTGGTTTGTGCTGCGACAGACCGTTTTAGGCGTGCAGATTTATGCGGTCGGCGGCAATCAACGTGCCGCCCGACTGACCGGGATCAAAGTCGATCGCGTGCTGCTGTTTGTGTATGGGGTGAGTGGCTTACTGGCTGGGTTAGCCGGGGTAATGAGTTCCAGTCGTCTCTATAGCGCCACAGGCTTACTGGGGAATGGTTATGAACTGGACGCGATCGCCGCCGTCATTTTGGGCGGCACCAGCTTCACCGGCGGCATTGGCACGATTCCCGGCACTCTGCTGGGCGCGTTGATCATTGCCGTACTCAACAATGGCTTAACGCTGCTGAATATGTCCTATTTCTGGCAGTTGGTTGTTAAGGGTCTAGTGATTATTGTTGCCGTCACGATCGATCGTCTGCGCAGACGGGGCGGACGCTAGTTTTTTCTGACCCGCGATCGCACCCCTCAAACCGCTTATTTTGTGGGTATGTAAACCCGCGAGTAATCAGAAACCAGCCAATCACGAGGTGCGATAGGCTGGTTTCTGTCCAATCGGGGTGTCAAAATAATCAGTACAATTTCCCAGCAAAGAACCTATGAGAATTCTTCCAGCATTGAAAACTGCTTTTGATCAGGGGCAGGCACTGAAGGTAATTAGTGGGCTGCACAACGTTGAGCGCGATCGCGTGGCTGCCGTTGTCAGAGCGGCCGATCGCGGCGGTGCCACCTTTGTAGACATTGCGGCGGATCCGGATTTGGTGCGTATGGCAAGGCAATTCACCCGTCTACCCGTGTGTGTGTCTGCCGTTGAACCGGAACGGTTTGTGACCTGTGTTGCCGCAGGCGCTGACCTAATTGAGATCGGCAACTTCGACAGCTTCTATGCTCAAGGACGCCGGTTTGAGGCCGAGGAAGTGCTGTCCCTGACTCATGCAACGCGCTGTTTGCTGCCGGACATCACGCTGTCCGTAACAGTCCCTCACATTTTGACCCTGGATCAACAAGTGCAACTGGCAGAAGCATTGGTGAAAGCGGGCGCAGACATCATTCAAACCGAGGGCGGCACCAGCAGCGCTCCCACTCATGCCGGGACTTTGGGCTTGATTGAGAAGGCCGCTCCCACCCTGGCAGCCGCCTATGAAATCTCTCGTGCCGTACCCGTGCCCGTGTTGTGTGCATCGGGTCTATCTAGCGTCACAGCGCCCCTGGCGATCGCAGCGGGCGCGGCGGGCATCGGCGTCGGTTCTGCGATTAATAAACTGAACAGTGACGTGGAAATGATTGCCGTCGTGCGCAGCCTGGTTGAAGCCCTGGCGATCGTGCGCCGCTCCAGAGTCGCCGTATAGCGTCTGTAGGGGCAGGTTTGGTAGACAATCTGGCGATCTTAGCGAGATCTTCGGCAAACCCTGCCCCTACGCCACCGGAAGATTTACGGCAAGCAA
Source organism: Leptolyngbyaceae cyanobacterium RU_5_1 (assembly GCA_012034055.1). GTDB lineage: Bacteria > Cyanobacteriota > Cyanobacteriia > Leptolyngbyales > Leptolyngbyaceae > JAAUSG01. The sequence goes on from JAAUSG010000047.1 coordinate 22,906, forward strand.
AGGTTTGAGAGTTACGTAATGTGTAGGGGTGGAAACAGAAGTAAGCTGCCTGTCGTCAAGTCTTAATAGAACCCTGAGCATCCACTTGTTGAGCTGGTTATGAAACAGAGAAATCTGCGATCGCGACTCTTACCGTTGCTGTTGGCATCATCACGGCGTTTCATGGACTGCGTTCACTGAACCAAATGCGAGTGGGTAAACTGCTGCAAAGCCGGGAGTGTCCGGGCTGTGACCTGCGGTTTACGGATTTGCAAGGAGCCGATTTGTCGGATGTGAATCTAGCAGGTGCCAATCTGGAGCGGGCCAATCTGGAGCGGGCCAATTTGAAAGGTGCCAATCTCGATCGCACGAAGCTGAACAGAACCAATTTAGAACGCACCAACCTGCAACATGCCAGTCTGGAGAATGCGGACTTAGAGGGAGCGACCCTGCAACATGCCGATTTGGGCTGTACAGATGTGAAATTGAACATAAATGCGAGTGAGAATGGCGCAAACTTTAGCTTCAACGTGGACTCCAGCGATCAAAATGCTAGCCCCCAAGACACGGCTATTCGCTTTAACGTGAATGCCAATGAGCAGGGTGCAACCATGCGGCTGAATGCGCTTGGGTGCGCAGATTTAGCTGGAGCCAATTTGAAGAGCACCCAAATGCCCGATGGACGCATTCATCCGTAATTTCCTATCTGGAAATTTCCTGATCTAGATAGTCTTGATAGCCCATCTCGTCTAACTTTGCTTGCTTTTCCATCACCATTTGGGTCAGGCTTTGGCGATACTGTTGCACCTGCTCTAGCAAAGCAGAGTCGTGGATTGCCAGAATTTGAATGGCCAGCAGACCGGCGTTACGGGCATTGCCGATCGCTACGGTTGCGACGGGAATTCCAGTCGGCATTTGTACAATCGAGTAGAGAGAATCCAGTCCCTGCAGGTGACGACTGGGAACGGGAACTCCAATCACTGGCAATGGCGTTAAGGCGGCGACCATGCCAGGCAGATGGGCAGCTCCACCCGCTCCGGCAATGATGACTTTTAATCGGCGTTGGTGAGCCTGTTTGGCATACTCAACCATGCGTTCTGGGGTGCGATGAGCGGAGACAATTCCAACTTCGCAGGCGACGCCAAACTCTTCACAGACCGCGATCGCCCCCTGCATGATTGGTAAATCTGAATCGCTGCCCATGATAATGCTGATGAGTGGATGAGTCATGGTGTGTCGGGCGGCGATCGATAGTCTGTACTGCGATAGGAGTTGGACTGGTTAGATGGGTCAGATGGGTTAGGTGGCAGTTGTTCAGAATATTGCTGATCGTGGAGTTGGCGAACCTGATTGGTCCACTGGTCAATTTTGCTTTGCGCTTCTTTGTAAAGCGCCCGCCCAAAGTAGATATTGTTGGCTTCGCTGATGGCCGCCTGCAGGGAGACCATATCGCCTTTGCTGGCCAATTTCGTCGCTCGATTTAAATAGGGGCGGTCTTCAACGGCTTCAATCTGACTGTTCCACTCTGAAATCAGTCGCTGCGCCTCGTCAAATTGAGGGGTGCCCGAAAAAACCATTTCTGCCTCAAAGACTGCCTGCCTGAGAGTGTTCATATCTCCCGTGCTAGCCAGTCGTCGCGCCTTTGCCAGGTGAGCAGCCGCTTCACTGGCTTGTTCTTGCTGCCAACGAGCCACTAAGTCATTGGTGGTGAGCGGTTTGTTCGGCAGTAAATCGGTTGTCTGTTTGCGATCGCGCCCGCCCTTCTGAGCCTTCTTATTCTCTCGCACAGACTGAATTTGGCTGACCAAATCCTGGAATCGCGTCACTCGCCAGTAGTGATTCTGCACCTTCAACAGCTTTCTCGCTTCACCCTGAGCAACGGAAAGCTCATTGTTCTCAAAGGCAGATTGAGCCGTTTGGTAAGTCTCTTCGGCTGCTTTCCAAATTTTCTGCCACTCCTGAATTCGGTCTCTAGTGGTCTCGTAAATCGACGTCGATATTGGAACTCGATGGGCAAGACTCACGGCTTCATCCAGTTTCCCTTCCTGAAACAACGCTTCTGAAAGTTCCATCAGTCTGGAAGACCACTGTTGGATCAGGCGATCGCGATCGGTACGCAGCGGATGATTCTCTGAGACAGTGCTTGCCATCTCAATTGCATTCGCTAAGTCATTTGCCTGGCGTCGGTCTGCCATCATCTGAGCGCAATAGAGCCGAGTTGAATCAGACACCGCCGGAGAAGCTTGAACAGACAAACATTCAAATGCATCCATCCGGTTCAACAGTGAAAACGCAAACACGCTTGCTCCAACCGGCAAAACTACTAAACTTGCCCAAACATACCAGGGCAGTTTTTCAGCCTGCTTCAGAACTTGTGTGACTAGGTGCATCTAATTTCGGTTCCATCGATACCCTCTGTTGTACTCCCCTACGCTGCTTTAGAGCAAGCACTTATTGAGAAAAGCCGCAATTCTCATTTTAAAACGTTTGTACTGAAATCAGAGCCTCCAAAAGCCACGGCGGTACAACGCCAAACAACTGGCTCAAAAACTGGAGCAAGACCGCCAGATTCATCTCAGTCCGCAGCAAATTCGCCAGATCCTGCGTGAAAGGGGGTGATTTGGAAGCGAACCCGTCAAAGCCACCCAGACCGTCAGGATGCACAGCAACGAGCGCTTAAACAAGCGGACTTGGATATGCCCGAATGGGCGGGTGCAGTGGGTGAGATTTGTCTCAAATACCTTGACGAATCTGGGTTTTGTCATTTTGGCTACCACCCTATTGCTCTGAAATGAATCAAATTGAAAACGAGTGGGAACATCTCAAAGAACTAGAAATTGCAGGGCAAATGTTTGACGATTAATTGGAATTAGCCTATGCGGTGATGAAAGCAATAGACTCAAGAGCACAACAAGGAGGGCATAGCGTTGAGCGATTTCGATTTTAGATTGTAGAAATCTTTACATTCAGTTACATACCTCGGCTTTTCCACCACTACCTACTTATCGCTCTTTCATCACATTAGCCAGAAGAAATTGGAAGTGGAGCATCTCTAGGAGAAGATGGAATCGCGCCTGACCAACAATTCATCAATTCCAGCAAGCAAGTAAAACCCGTTAAAAGCGAAGGAATAGAAAACACATCTAACCACGGTTGCAACCAATTAAAAAATACGAAAGGTTGCAGAACCAACCGCACGTCAAAAAGTGGGGCAACGATTGCTCATGATCTAGCCCACACACTTTGGCGATCGCCGGTAGAGTCTTGCGTTTGACCTCCGATAACAGGCCCACATGCAAGTGCTTAAAGGCTTCAAAACTTCTCACATCTGAAAACAGAGACTCATACCATTGGCAATATTCGTCGATGAAGCGAATGGTGGGTTTGGGTTCTCTTGGCTCTACCATAATCCTGTTCTGGCTTTGAGGGTTTCATACCCATTATCCCCTAGCTACACCGATAGAAGAGCGTCAGTCCATCAACATGGATATAGTTATGGTAAGGATTTGCTATACTGCGAAGACTAACCAGTGCCGATGTGGCTCAGTGGTAGAGCACTCGATTCGTAATCGAGCGGTCGCGGGTTCAAATCCCGCCATCGGCTTCAGTAGTTTAAGCGGTAAAAGGCTCTCTGGCTAGGTTCCAGAGAGCCTTTTACTTTGAATGATGGAAGCCACATTAGGTGTTTTTAGATGAGTTTGGGGTAGAAATTGGGGTAAAATTGGGGTAAAGTTATAGAATACTAGTATTCTTATTGGAAGTTCGCTTCATGTACTCCAAAGAAAAGCCCAGTAAGGCAAACAAAGGATCTGTACAAATAAAATCCTCGAATAATCGCTTACAGTTGGTTTTTAGTTTTGGTGGTAAACGCCATTACCTTTCCACAGGTTACCCTGACACGTCTCAATACCAGAAGCTAGCTCAGATGAAAGCGACTGAGATTGAGAAGGATATTTTCTATGAACGATTCGACGAAACCTTAGCAAAATATAAACCCAAATCTGCGCTCAACACGATTACCCCAATTTCTACCCCAAAAATTAGTCTGACTGAGATTTGGGCTAAATATGTGGAGTGGAAACGTCCTCAATGTGCTCCCAGCACCATGAAGAACCAGTATCAAGCTTATTCTGCGTATCTAAAAAGACTACCAACCCACGATCAAGATCGTGCCAATGAAATTCGAGATTATGTGCTTCAAACCATTCCCATCAATTCGGCAAAGCGATTTATCGTCGCGCTAAACTCCTGCTGTAACTGGGCAACTCGCTCAGGTTTGATTACTAGTAACCCATTTCAGGGAATGTCGGCCGAAATCAAATTGCCCAAATCAGAAAAAATGGAAGATGACATTAATCCTTTCTCATCTGCTGAGCGCGATCAGATCATTGAAGCTTTTGGAAAAAACCGGTACTACGAATACTACACTTCT
>JAAUSG010000280.1 GCA_012034055.1 Leptolyngbyaceae cyanobacterium RU_5_1
ACCCACCCACCCTGTTTCACAGAACTAGACAGAGAAGAACTTGGTACAAGCTCCCAAGACCCCCCAGAGCAAGAGGTTTCAGCCCTTTTTAGAACTCGTACAGGACAGTGGAATTCATTCAAATGGAACAATTCAAGAAACAATAGTTTCCCTGGTATTTCAGGAAGGTTCCGCCGCCGCTCGCCGAATTGTGGAAAACTCCGTCAGTGCAGTCATAGAACAGCAGAAGAAAGGGAACTGTCGAAACCCCGGAGGGATGCTAGTTGCAGGATTACGCCGAGGGTTTACAGCCAATGAGGCGAAACGAGAGGCCCGAAAGAAGGAACACCAGAAACCAAAAGAACCACACGATCCGGAGCGATTCGAGTTCCCGCTTTCACCCCCCAGCTTCAACCAGGTTGCAGCGTCAATCAATCAAGCCATATTCCGGAGCGATCGCGGCTTTGCCCTATATAAATTGCAAACCCTTTGGGATCAGGGCTTCCACGATTTAGTTGAGGAACTGTGCATCACGTTCAAGCGCGATTGGCAGTTTCACATCACCAACCAAGGCGTCAGGGACGTAGCAAGCGATCGCCCAGGAGGATAAGCAATGGACGAACTGATCCAGCGCTGCAGGTCCTGCCTCAAACTCGGCATCTGGCGATGCAACGTGACCTCTACCCCGACAACTGGGACGCGATCGCCCTCGCAGTCAAGGAGGAATCAGGTTGGATATGCGAATTCTGTAACGCTCCCTGTATGCAACCCGGCGAATCCTGGACTGAGTTCCTGATCAGAATGAACTGGACGATCGCCCGATGTCAGCAGGTAAAGCCTAGACAGTTCCTACTCACCTGCGCCCACTTGAATCACCAGCCATCCAACTGCGATCGCGACAACCTAAAAGCACTGTGCAACCCCTGTCACTGCCGTTATGACCTCAAGGCAATGGCAACCAAACTCTCGTTCAGCCTGGGTACGTCTGAACGCCTCAATGTCTGTACTCGTACCGAACCACTGCACAATTTGTCCCTGTTCATCCCGAACGGCGATCGCGCGGGAGAGAAACCAGCGATAGGTCTGATCAGCTTGGTGTTTCAGGCGAAATTCAGCTTGATAGAGCGTTCCCGTAGCCAGCACGGTACTCCACTCTTGCCTGGTTACTTCAAAGTCATCGGGATGAATCACTTGCATCGCCTAGTGAATGTCTTGAGTCTGCTCCAGGGACAGCCCGGTGTAGGTTATCCATTGCTGATTCACGTATTGCGTGTTGCCTTGAGCATCGGTAATCCAAACCTGTTGTGGCATTGCGTCTGCCATTAGTCGGAAGCGTTGCTCACTCTTACGTAAGGCGGCTTCGGCACGGGCCCGTTCGACGGCTGCCCAGGTGCGCTCAGCAACTTCTTCCGTCAGTAACACCTCGTCCGGCGTCCAAACTCGTGGACTGGATGTGTGAACTGCCAGCCCAGCAACGAACTCGCCCCCCTTAATCAGCGGAATGCCGATGTAAGCAGCAATCTGGATCGCGGCATAAGCCGATCTCTGATCCGCAGACAAGTGGGGATCGGCTGCCACATCAGAGACGAACACAGCATGACCCGTGCGGAGCTCAGCAAGTAGCGTTGAACCAAACGACTCAATCGGATAGCCACCAGTAAGGGCTTCAGCTCCATTGACATAATCCCGCTCAACGACATAATCAGCACCGCGCACCTCGAAATATGCCACCCGGTTCGCGCCCAGATATTCACCCAGCACACGGCTAGCCGTCGCCTGAATCTCCACCGGGTTGGCAAGTGGACGGAGCGCATCAGACAGAGAAACGCGGAAAGCATTCAATTCGGCAGTGCGCCGCAAAATGTCTTCTGCCCGTTTGCGATCGCTGACATCGGTGAACACGATCGCAACCTTTCGCTCTTCTGGCTGTCCAGTGCGGCAGGCATACACGTCAAACCAACGATTCATCGGTGCAGAGTTATTCTCGAAGCGAATAGGTTCACCCGTCAATGCAACCCTACCGTAGGTTTCAACCCAAAAGTCTTCCAGATTGGGCATTAACTGACGTGCTGTTTTGCCGACAGCTTGCTCCAGTCCCGTTTGTCGCTCGAATACCGGATTGATTTCCAAGAAGCGGTAATCAAGTGGTGTGTCATTGTCATCAAACAGCATTTCAATAATGCAAAAGCCTTCGTCGATGGAGTCAAACAGGGTGCGATAGCGTTCTTCTGAGCGACGCAAGGTTTCCTCTGCCTGTTGCCGCTCCGTGATGTCCTGAAAAATCAGGACGATCGCGTTCACACCGCCCTGTTCGTCGTAGAGCGGAGCCGCCGAAATATTGACAATCACCCTTGAACCATCTCGGTTGCAGCGATACGTCTCCACACCAGAAAAGACTTCCCCGTTGCCCACCGCCTTCCGCATCAGGCGACATTCCTCCTGTTTCTCCTCCGGCACGATTGGAATCGGTTTACCCAACACCTCCGCTGCACTCCAGCCAAACAGCGATTCCGCCGCTGGATTCCAGAGCTGAACAACACACTCAGACTCAATCACAACAATCGGCAGCGGCGAGGACTCAATTAAGGTAGACAGGGCTTGCAGAGTTTGTTGCAGTTCCTGCTGAACCCGTTTGCGCTCTGTAATTTCAGTTGCAATAATCGACACCCCATCCGCAGACGGATAAACCCGATTCTCAAACCAGCGATTCCATCTAGGGTAGAAGTACTCGAACTGGATAGAGATTTGTTCTGCGACAGCGCGAGGCACCTCAAAAACTGGTCAGCAATGCGAGTCAGTACAGTCTCCAAACTATCTTTCGCCGCTTGCACCTCCACCCGCAACGTTTGCTCTTGTTGGGTTGTCGCCTTTCGTAATTGCGCCAGCTTCAAATTTGATTCCACCCGCGCCCGCAACTCACGCGCCGAAAACGGCTTAATCAAATAATCATCCGCTCCCGCCTCCAATCCCTCAATCCGCGACTCTTCCCCCGCACGCGCCGAAAGCAGAATCACCGGGATGTCCCTGGTCTGAGGATTATTCCGCAGTTCGTGCAGCAGCCCAAACCCATCCAGCCTCGGCATCATCACATCACGTCGTCCCGCAATCAACTTGACTTGTAACCCGAATCGTTCCGCCATGCAGTTTGACCAGTTCTTGCACCAACGCCAGACCAATTCCAGACCCTTCATAGGTGCGCGATCGCATTCCACTCACGCGATGGAAGCGCTCAAACAATCTCGGCAATTCATCTGTAGGAATACCAACTCCTGTATCTGCAACACTCAATTCAACGAAATCACCAACGGGTTGCAATCGAACCGTAACACTTCCCTCAAACGTAAACTTAAACGCATTAGAAATCAGATTGAGCACAATCTTTTCCCACATTTCGCGATCCACATACACTGGCTCAGGTAGAGTTTGACAATCGATCGCCAGACTCATTCCAGCCTGCTCAATCAGCGATCGAAACACACTCGCCAATTCCGCCGTATAGGTCGCTAAATCCTTAGGTTCATAGACTGCTTGCACCCGCCCCGCTTCAATTCGCGAGAAATCAAGCAGCGTATTCACTAATTTTTGTAGGCGCAATCTGTTCCGCTGTACCAGTTGTAGCTGCTCACGCTGATCGGGTTGTAATTGTCCATCAAGCGTCGTTGACAATTCCTCCAGTGGACTCAACATCAATGTCAGTGGCGTGCGAAACTCATGACTGACATTGCTGAAAAATGCAGTTTTAGCACGATCGAGTTCTGCCAGCGCTTCAGCCCGTTTGCGTTCTTCTTCGTAAGCTTGAGCATTGGCGATCGCCGTAGCAATCTGAGTGGTCATCAGTTCCAGAAAGCTGCAATACGGCTGATCGAGTTTGAGGCGAGAACTGATGCCGACTACGAGCAATCCCGCGAACTGGTGCGCTTTGTTTGAGGGAATCGGTAAAACTACAGCGGTGTGTGGCGGATCGCTCCAAGTACCCGGTGGCACCCCAGGAAAGCGTGATCCCAGATCCTCAACCACTTGCATGGTTTCAGTCCGCAGCACTTGGGCAAGCGGCCAACGTTCCTGGTCAGTGTCATCCTCATCCAGGGTCACAATCCGTGGGCTAATCCGCTCGTCCATGCTGGTTCCTGCGACACCAGACAAACGAGCGTGTTTGCGATCTGAATCCACCAGGTAAATCAGCGCGAACGGGACATCCTGGGAATGCCTTGCCAACGTCTCAGATGCAATAGTGCAGGCTTCCTGCATCGTTTTCGCCTCGGACACATAAGGAGATTTCTAGGAACAAATCTACCCACCAGTAGGTCGAATCAGGATGTCCCATTTGGGTAAATCTGGATTGCGCTCTAAGCGATTCTCAACCTCACGCATGGCTGTTTTGGACAGTGAGATCCCCTTTGCATAGGGTCGTTGATTTAATACGACGATAGGATGAATACCTTTCCAGGTCATACTTTTTGCCCATTGCAGCATGGTGTTGACATCTTTGAGTTGAGTGCCATTCCAGTGTTGTTCCAATATCCCCCAACAGCGCTCAATCGGATTGTATTTACTGTGATAAGGCGGATAATAAAGCAGTTGAATCGGCTTGCCAATTTGGTCACAGAACTCCACCATGCGTTTGAGAAATTGAGTGCGAACGCCACTACTTTCCGGTTCATTATCGACTTTGAGTTGGAGCAAGGTTGTTTGGGCTTGTTGCACCGAACTCAAGTCTTTCCACCAAGCTTGGATCGTATCGACGATAAAATCGCTAGTTTTATAGGAACTCCCAAAATAGATGGACAATTGCCCACTATCCTCATCGACCAGACCACAAGGAATATACTTCTCCTTGCAGCCTAAATCATGGTCACTGGCCTGGTTGTCGCCTCTGGTTTGACCGCCACGAGAATAGTCACCGATGTTAACGGTGGCTTTGCAATCAATGCTCACTCGTTTGATGCTGCCATCGTCTGACTTGCGGTCTTTGGCGTTGATGTTGGCAAAAATCGCATCCGTTTCGGGAAGTTTTTTTGCGGTTTGGCTTTGACGACGGCTTGCAATCGGTAGCCCATTCGATTGAGAATCACAGCCATCGTGCTAGGGGCAGGCAATTGCGGTGCGGCAAATCCTTGCTGCTGCAATTGAGCAATCGCTTCTTGGGCAGTTAAGCGGGTATAGGCAATCGAGGTTTGAAACGTTGGGTCTTGTTGGGCATGAGCTTCGGCTAGCTCGCGTAGCGCAGTGGCGGCTTCTGGTTGCCGCTCTTCCCAGCGTTTCGCACCTCCATACCCTGCTTGTGCCCCCATACACACGATTCCAGTTCGCTTTTCTGCCAGTCCAACTTCTACGCTCTCGCGACCCCATCCGAACACTCGCTCTGCCAATCGAGCACTGCCATTGCAATATTTCAAGGTCATCTCGGCTTGAAAACTGCGCCGTTCGACTCCACGCAGTTTGGATGCAGCCAAACACAGGTCTGCAATTTGTGATGAGCTAAGGTGCGTTTCGGGTTGAGTAGAGCTTTCCAATTCTCCAATTCCTCACTTGTTGGAACGACTGAAAGCATTTTACCCTTGGGTAGTTTCTTTGTCAGAAATCTCCTAAGCACCCAGGTCGCGCAAGATCGTCACCCGCCGTTCGCCAATTACCTTCTCCGTGATCTCATGCACGGTGCCAAGCACACCACCAATGCCACGGGGAGCCGTTTCATCTGGGACAGGACTATAGGCAATGGTGAAGTGAGTTTCCTCGACGAAGCCATGCCGATTAACCTCAAGTAAAATGTCCTCCATCCAGGTTGCCGGACCACCCTGGAAAGGAGTATCGATCAGCGGCCCAATGATGTGCCAAATTTCTGGCCAGCACTCGCTGGCAGGTTGCCCCATTGACTTGGGATGTTTCGTTCCAGGAATGGGGCAGTAGGAGTCGTTATAGCACTGGATGTAGTGCGGTCCCCACCACAGGATCAACGGGAACCGATTGACCAGGAGGAAGCGGACCATCATGCATAAGGAGAGTGGTGACCAGGTTTCAACTGCACCGAGCGGCGTTTGCGACCAGTCACGCGATCGCATCAACCTTGCCATCTCACCATCGCCCGCAAAGATGGATTCAGCTCCTACCGCTTTCACCTCATCCATCACCCCGCTCCTCTTCTGAAAAGTACTGACTCAGAAGCGTGCTACTGCGATCGCGGCTCGTTTCCGGAGCAGGATCGTTCAGTTGTCTCAACAGCCCCTTAATGAGTTGTAAGTGCCATCGGTGAAGGCGTCGAGTGTCCATTCTCCCATCGGCTCACCGTTTTGAACGAAACCCCCAACCTGTACGCAAACTTCTCCTGCGTGAGATTCAGTTGCTGTCGAACATTACGAACAAAAATTGCTGGTTTCATTGCCTTTCGAACTATCTGTCAAAGAGAATAGGACAAGTGTCATGACATCCCTCTCTGTCTCAAGGAGTAACTGCCGATAAAATCCAAAGGCAAGCACTGAAACTTCTCCACTACTCATTTTTTTATTGGTCAATCAATAAGGTTGGTTAATCAATTGATTTTCTAGTAAGTAGACTGAGCTTTTCAAGCTCAGGTATGTGAAGTTAGATAGAGGCATCGATTTCAACAAATTTGGAGGGTGAGAGCATGGGTGCGCGCTTACGAGTTTTCCTGCATGCTGCCGAAGATCGCAC
>JAAUSG010000281.1 GCA_012034055.1 Leptolyngbyaceae cyanobacterium RU_5_1
CCCACACCCCACACCCCACACCCCTTCACCAACGCTGCCGACACTGACTACGCCGATACCACCCACCGGCGCGAAGTTCAGCAAGCGCTTCAATCCGTGCGACAACAATTAGGCAAGACCTATCTGCCATTGATCAACGGAAAGCGTGTCAATACTGAAACCTCTGTCAATTCGCTAAATCCGTCTAATTTCAGCGAAACGGTGGGACAGATTGGACTGATCAGCATCGATCAGGCAGAACAGGCCATTCAAGCGGCAAAAGCGGCATTTCCAGCCTGGAAGCGGACGCCAGCAACGGAGCGGGCCGCGATTCTGCGTCGAGCGGCGGATTTGATGGCAGAACGGCGGCATGAACTGGTTGCCTGGATGGTACTGGAAACGGGCAAGGTGGTCAGAGAAGCCGATCCGGAGGTGTCCGAGGCGATCGACTTCTGCCGCTACTACGCCGATGAAATGGAGCGCCTGGAAACCGGTGTTGCCTACGACTATCCCGGTGAAACGAACCGCTATCACTATCAGCCCAGGGGCATTTCCCTGGCGATTTCACCCTGGAATTTCCCACTGGCGATTCCAACTGGAATGACGGTGGCATCGCTGGTCGCCGGTAATTGCACCTTACTCAAACCGGCAGAAGTTTCGTCGGTGATTGCGGCTAAGCTTGCAGAAATCCTGGTAGAAGCAGGTATCCCCAAAGGGGTGTTCCAGTACGTTCCGGGCAAAGGCTCGACGGTCGGTGCCCACATGGTTAAGCATCCCGATCTGCATATGATTACCTTCACCGGCTCCCAGGAAGTGGGTTGTCGCATCTATGCCGATGCGGCCATTCTGCAACCGGGACAGAAGCACCTGAAGCGAGTCGTGGCGGAGATGGGGGGCAAGAACGCCATTATTGTGGATGAGAGTGCCGATCTGGATCAAGCGGTGCAGGGTGTGGCGCAGTCGGCGTTTGGCTACAGCGGTCAGAAGTGTTCGGCGTGCTCACGAGTGGTCGTGCTGGAGCCGATTTACGATAGTTTCCTAACTCGCCTGGTGGAGGCGGCCCGATCGCTCAACCTGGGTGCAACCGACCATCCCAGTACCCGCATGGGACCAGTGATTGACGCCAGTGCCCGCGATCGCATCCACGAGTACATCGAAAAAGGCAAGCTGGAATGCGAAGTGGCCCTGGAAATGCCCGCTCCCGAAGGCGGCTACTTCATCGGTCCCGTGATCTTCCGGGATGTCTCCCCCACGGCGGTAATTGCTCAGGAGGAAATCTTTGGACCCGTGCTGGCGGTGATGCGGGCCAAAACCTTTGACGAAGCTTTAGACATCGCCAACGGCACCAACTACGCGCTGACGGGTGGACTCTACTCTCGTACCCCCTCGCACATTGAACGCGCCCAGCAGGAATTTGAGGTCGGTAATCTATACATCAATCGGGGGATTACGGGGGCGATCGTCGCTCGTCAACCCTTCGGCGGCTTCAAACTCTCTGGCGTGGGTTCCAAAGCGGGTGGCCCCGATTACCTGCTGCAATTCCTGGAACCCCGTGTGGTGACAGAGAATATCCAACGTCAAGGCTTTGCTCCGATTGAAGGAGTGGATTAGAGCATTATTACGGCAGGTTATGATTAATTCAGGTGAGGAGTATTAGGGAGCAGCGATCATACCTACAACTGAACAATTGTTTACTTGCTTCATTCTGAGCTACTGGGCAACAAAGATGTACTTGCCTGTCTATCTGATTCGCGTTGATGAGCGGTCAGGGGAAATCTTTTTTCTGGCTGGCGAAGAGACAGAAATCAGAATTTTTCAGGATGAACTCTAGAGATATGTATGACAAAGCCAAACTTTTCATCAATGACTCGCAAAGAGCTGCTAGCGTATCTTCTAGGGCATCGGGATGATGACGATGTGTTCTATGCCTACATGGATAAGGCCTATGCCGAGTCTGCTAGAGAGGTCTACCCTGCTCCGAAGTCGATTGATGACTTGAAGCATTTCCCGGAACTGCTGAATAACTATCATCGAGAGCGAGAAGAACGCTCTTAAGGAGATCATCATGAAAATCCCACATCCTCCTGGCATTTCTCCCAAAGAAATGAACCTGCTGCGTGTCGTTTGCGCGATGGCGTGGTCTGATGGTGAGCTATCCTCCGACGAGCTTGAACTGTTGATCACTGAATTTTCCAAACTGTTTGCGGATGATGAAACCGATGAACGCCATCTACACGAAGAACTACACGGGTATGTCTACCAAAATCTTCCGTTGGCAGAACTGGTGCCCAAGATCACGACGGAGGAAGATCGGAAACTGGTTTTGCAACTGAGCTATATGGTGATTTTGGCCAGTCGCCGTCATCCCGATGAACCACTAATTAACCCCGCTGAACGAGCCGCTTACCGTCAGTTGGTTGAATTGTTGGCATTGCCAGAGGAAACCGTCATCACCATTGAGCGATCGGTGAATGAGGAACTGGATCACGAGGAGAATGTGATTCACGCGATCGCCACCGACCTGGGCAAGTTTTTGGGGCGTGAATAATCAGGCTGCATGACGGCATTCAGATCTCCGACTTCTTGACCTTGCCTTCAATTGTCTGTGCTGTGCTGTAGAAGTCAGAGATCTGCTAAAGCGGTGCATAATTTCTGGGCCTTCATCGTAGAGTAGGCAGTAGCCCCCGCTCTATTGCTGGAGGAATTTCTCAATGCGCTCCCCGCTGAAATCCATCTGCCTTGCAACTGCCACACTCCACCTGTAAATTTTTTGGTGATGGATGTCCTCGTAGGGGCGGGTTTGGTAGACAATCTGGGGATCTTAGCGAGACCTTTGGCAAAACCCGCCCCTACGTCACCGGGAAATTTACAGCAAGGCAGATTCTGCTGCTCAGTTGATTAAAGCGAGGTAAATGCATACTCAATGGCTTGCAATGCCTGGTCAATTTCTGTTGCGGTAACGATCAACGGTGGCACAAAACGAACCACTTTAGGTCCAGCAGGTACCAGCAGCAAGCCTTGATTGATAGTAGCCTGAACGATTTGTGCGGACGTTAGATCACTGTCAGTATTCAGTTCTAGACCATTAATCAAACCCCAGCCGCGCACGTCTGCAATTTGATTAGGGTAACGCTCCGCGATCGCCCGCAGTCCTGCTCTCAGCTGCTCACCCCGCTCCTGCACATTCTGCAGCACATTCTCCCGCTCAATTGTCCGGCAAACCGCAAGGGCAACGGAACAGGCAAACGGATTCCCACCGAACGTGCTGGCGTGATCACCCGGCTGGAAGACATTGCAGAAGGATTTGCACAACATTGCGCCAATGGGAATGCCACCGCCCAGTCCCTTTGCCGAGGTGAAGATGTCGGGTTCAATGCCCAGGTTCTCGTACCCCCAGAGATTACCCGATCGCCCCATGCCAACCTGCACCTCATCGCAGATCAGCAGGATACCGTTCTGATCACAAATTTCCCGCACCCGTTGGAAGTAAGCGCGATCACCCGGACGCACTCCACCCTCACCCTGCAAAGCTTCCAGCAGAACTGCAGCAACTCGTGGTTGGTTCTGGTCGAGTTCCGCGATCGCTTGTTCTAATCCAGCCAGGTCGTTATACGTCACGTAGTAGAACCCAGGCACGAGCGGACTAAAGCCTTTCTGATACTTGGGCTGTCCCGTTGCCGTAATCGTCGCCAAGGTTCGTCCGTGGAAGCTGGCATGAGCGGTGAGGATGACCGGATCTTGAATGCGACGCACCTCATGTGCATACTTCCGGGCTAATTTGATTGCACCTTCATTGGCTTCCGCCCCAGAATTGCAGAAGAACGCGCGATCGGCACAGGAGTGCTCAACCAACCACTTCGCGAGTTCTCCCTGAGCCGCCGTGTAATACAAATTTGAGACGTGGTGCAGCGTTTGGATTTGCCGAGTGACCGCCTCAACCATTACCGGATGCGCATGTCCCAACGTGCAGGTGGCAATTCCGGCGACAAAATCCAGGTACTCGCGCCCTTCACTATCCCAAACACGACATCCCGACCCGCGCTCCAATGTGATTGGATACCGGGCATAGGTCTTCATCACATACTCATCGAACTCTTCTGACGTGAGGGAGTGAGGGATATCCAAAGATTCTGTAAAAGCAGACGGAGTTTGGAGAAGTGCTTCTGGGCTCATTGGAACTAATCCTTAAATGTCTGAGGTCTGGAAACTATGAGGCTAGTCCGATAGCAAAACGCTACAGCATAAGCCCACAATCTGACAAACTTTTACCATAGTCTACCTATCTGCTTCCAGGCTGCGTCTTCTGATACGTCTGAGCTTCATGCCACGCTCGAACAAGATTGCCTTGCATCAGGGCCGCAATTCCGCTGAGGGCGTGGACTTCTGGCAGGCTTGGATTGAGTTTAAGGGCATTGTCTAGGGCTAACTGAGCGGCTTGAGGGCGGAAGTCGTACAGATTCACGAAGGCGAGGTAAGCGTAGGCAGAGGGATTTTTGAGGTCGAGCTGGGTGACTCGTTGCATGGCCGCGATCGCGGGATCCACCTGTCGCCTCAGCACCGTTGCCAGGGCCAGCCCGTAGGCAAACTGACGACTGCGGGGTTCTTGCTGCAGGCGATACTCCATTGCCCGTTGCGCCTGCGGCACATAGTCCTGAATCGGATCGTACTGGTTGATTCGAGCCACGCGGTCAAAAATTTGGTCAAGCGCCTTGATGCCCTGCGGCATGGTATTCGCCATGATCCGAAATTGGGTCACTAAATCGAGTTCGGGAGCTGGAATGGCGATCGCCTCCGGGTCAATTTGCAGCGTGATCGGGGGAGTCGCGATCGTTGTAGCTGTACCCGTTCGCCGGTCTAGATAGGTCGCTTTCAGCGCATAGGTTCCCGGTACCGCATCCGCCGGGGCCAGCATCGCCATCCGCTCAATCACTCGGAAACGAGACGGTTTTGTTGCTTGCCCTGGCACAGCCAGATACAGTTCTCCCATGCCAATCCCGTGGTCATGAAACCAACGATTGGTTCCTTTTGCGGCTGGTTCGCCCTGTTTTTGCCAGGTCAAGATAACCAGTCCAGATTGCAAGGATTCCCAGGTTCCAGACCACCGGTAGGTGACCGGAATCGGTTTGCCGGGAGGCGTGCGGGTTGGGACGGTGATTTCGTCGAGTTGGAGGGGAGAGGAGGGTGGAGATTGGAGATTGGAGATTGGAGATTGGAGATTAGTATTTTCTGACTCCTGACTCCTGACTCCTGACTCCTGCCCCCCAATTTCTTGGACTTCTATCAAGGGCACACTGCGTCGATACAGCTTCAATGTGCTGCGATCGGGTAAGCTCCAGGTTTTGTGGAGTTGAAAATCAGTGCCTTGCTCGACGGATTGGACGATCGCAGTCTGGACATTTTGGGCGCGAATGGAACCCTGATCGCCGGTTTTGGTCAGGAACCAGGGCAGCGATCGCTGGTCTTGCTCAAGGTGCGATTTGCGAGTCCCCACCTGCCGCCCAAAGACCTGAAAGTTCTGCAATAGTCCGTAGTAGTTGATGTTGTGCTGGTTAACTGCGGCGGTGGAGGGCAACACGCCAATGGTGGAGCGCAAATAGGGTGCGGTTTTCACAACCTCGGCAACCACTTGAGCATGGGGAAATTCAGCGCCTTGATAGGGATAGTTCAAGGTTGGATACTGCCGATAAGCCGCCCCCGAACCGACAAACACTGGAAACAGGTTGGCAATCATCAGAAACCCTGCCAGAGCAACACTGCCCCAATGCAGTAATCGCCAGGATTTGGGCAACAGGGTCAACCCATAGGCCAGAATTACGGAGAGAACAGGCAGGTAGGGCGCGACATAGCGATCGTCCTTGTTGGGATTGAGATTGGATAGCACGTAAGAACTTACCAGGAACACGAGTAACCAGCCCAGCGCTTGCTGTGACTCTGCATAAGCTCGTTGCCGATATTCCTGGGGCTTCGGACTATAGTCTGTGCTGCCTAACCGATAGCTGCTGACGCGCGATCGCCGCCAGAAGAACACTAATCCCAGCAGCGGCACCACCAGCAACGGCAGGGACACCATACCGGGAAGATTCCTCAAGTAAAGCGTCCAGGCATCAATGGAGAAGAACGATGGCGTTCCTTCTGCGATCGCCGAGTCAATCGTTGCCCGCTTGCTGGAGGTTAAAATCAACAGCCAGTTGGTGCGATACCAGGGATAAAACACTAGCAGCGAAACCACCAGCGCCAATCCCAGTTGCGCCAATCGTCGCCAGGCTTGTTGCCACACAACGTTTCCAGTCACCCAAACCAACGGCACCAGCAAGAAAAACAGCGCAGGCTGCTTCGTCATCAGCGCCAAGCCGAAGGTGATGCCAACGAGAGCGGCTAGGAGCCAGGGGCGAAAAGGGAGGACGGAGGACGGAGGACGGAGGACGGAGGAAAAAAGAAGGAGAAGAGAGATAAGAGACAAGAGGCTTCGCCGTGAGCGTTCAGCCGAACGGTGAGAGGTGAAGGGTTGAAACACAGAAGAAATGAAGGGATGAAGGAATAGCTCTCCTTGTTTCCTTGTTTCCTTATCCCCTTGTTCCCCTGTTCCCCTCTGCCTCCTCTACCCTCCTCTACCCCCTTCTACCCCCCTCTTTCTGTTC
>JAAUSG010000048.1 GCA_012034055.1 Leptolyngbyaceae cyanobacterium RU_5_1
TTATAAAGGCGAGGGGCTTCTTCCATAACAACTTCTGGTGATGTGGTAATCCTCAGAGTACTTGGATTTGCCCCTCACCCAATATTTGTGTCAGTCAGCCAGGGTTGATGGTAGATTCACTACAGAGATCAAAAGTTCCTGGAATTTAAGCTGTACATTGCGTAAACTGACGTTGATAACGTTATAGGAGGGCAGCAAATGCTGCAATCACTTGCAAATACCGGCTTGCTCCTTAGTCGTAAATTTATGATTAACTCGCTTAAGCCTTCTACCACCTGATCCCTTTATTCATACAACAGAGCAACGATGGCTAGCGGCCTATCTTTTGTTTCTAAAAATCGCCTGGTCAATGTGACGCTGACCCAGCGATCGCGGCGGGCAATCGTTCTGATGCTGGTTGGAACTGTTCTCGTCAGCGCCTGTAGTCTTCGTTTGGTACAACTGCAGTTAATTCAGGGACACTACCATCGGCAGCGTGCAGAGCAAAATCGGATTGGGCTGATCCCTATTCCGGCTGATCGCGGTAATATTCTCGATCGCACTGGCAAACTTCTGGCGGCAAACCGGTTGTCTCGCTCAGTCTATCTTCGCCCTCGAGAGCTATCGAAGGAGCGATGGGCAGAGACAGCGAAACGTCTGGCTCCGATTTTGGAAATTCCATCTGAGGAGATTCTGGACAAGCTGAAGCAGGCTGGCTATCGTTCTGCAATGCCAGTCCGGATCAGCCGCAACCTGAACTTGCGAGCCTTCATTGCCTTAGCAGAAAAGAATCCTCAATTTCCAGGTTTAGAAATTCGGGGAGAGTCGAGTCGGTATTACCCAAACGGGGATCTAGCGGCTCACGTCTTAGGCTATATCAGTGAAGCCACTGCAGAGGATATGAAGCAGAACCCTGACTATCCAATGGGAATGCTGGTTGGTCAGACGGGCGTTGAGCGTTTGGCGAATTCTGCACTGCAAGGGGTTTGGGGTGGTCAGCTAGTCGAGGTTGATGCAACCGGTCAGGAGATCGACAGTCTTGGGCTAAAGCCACCCGTTGCTGGAGACACTGTGCGACTGACACTCGATGTAGGACTGCAGAAAACGGCTGAGAAAGCGTTGGCAAATCGCCGTGGAGCCGTGGTAGTGATGGATGTGAAGACGGGGGCAGTGCTGGCTCTGGCAAGCGGACCCACCTTTGATCCCAACCTGTTTACTCGCCGAATTTCCAGTGTTGAGTGGAAGCGTCTGCAAAGCCAGGAAAATCCTTTCCTGAATCGTGCGCTGCAGGGCTATCCACCCGGCAGCACGTTTAAGCCAATTACAGCGACCGCTGGTATGCAGTCGGGTAAGTTTTCGCCTGATTCTGCTCTAATGACCTACGCCGCGTTGAATTTGGGGGGACACCTGTTCCATGAGCACGGGGCTGGGTACGGTGTAATCGGCTTTCGAGAAGCGTTGGCCGTCAGCAGCAATACGTTTTTCTACCAGGTCGGGTTGACGACTGGCCCTGAGCAGATCGCCAAATGGGGGCGTCAGTTAGGTGTTGGTGTTGCCGAGATCGGGCTGGATGGGGAAAGCCACGGCATGATCCCAACGCCTGCCCAGAAAGAGAAGCTGTTCAAAGAGCCGTGGTACGGAGGTGATACGGTCACGATGGCGATCGGGCAGGGGTTAGTACAGGTGACGCCGTTGGAGCTAGCCGTAGTCTATTCTGCGATCGCCAATGGGGGCGGCGTGTCAAACCCCATCTACTGGCAAGCCAAACGAACACGGCATCAATGCGTTCCCAAAACATCGGTCTCAATCTGGGAACAATTGCCATCATCCGTCAGGGACTTACGGCAGTGGTGCAACACGGCACTGCCCAGCGGCTGAGTGACGGCTCTATTCCCTTGACAGCCGGTAAAACGGGCACTGCCGAGGTTCCTGGACAACGGGATAACGCTCTCTATGTTGGCTTTGGCCCGGCAAACAGTCCCAAAATCGCGATCTCTGTAGTCGTGGAAAACGGTGGTTTTGGGGCGGAGTCAGCTGTGCCGATCGCGCATGAGGTTTATAAGACTTACTTTAAGAAGGCAAAGAAGGGTCGCTAGGGGAGTATGAATAATGCAAAATTAAAAATGCAAAATTAAAAATTGGAAACCTTGTGGGAAACCATTTTTAATTTTTAACTTTTAATTTTTAATTAATTTTCATGCCTTAGGGATTGATGCTAAGGGTGCCTTGATTGCCATCCAACTGAGCTGTGATCCCAACCGGTAAAGCGGCGTTGGATCCGTCGTGACCGAAGGGAAGGTTGGAGACGATAGGGATACCGAGATCACGGAGGCGATCGCGCAACACCTCTTCAACCGTGAAGCTGGGAATATTGGCAGGGGGATCGCACTGGCTGAAGCGGCCGATCGCAACACCCTTGATCTGCTTCAGTGCTCCGCATAAGCGCCATTGAGTTAGCATCCGGTCAATCCGGTAAGGCGCTTCCCCCACGTCTTCGATCGCCAAAATAACGCCAGCCAGATCAGGCTGAATGGGCGTTCCTAATAGATTGGTGGCAATCGTCAGGTTGACTGGCAACAGAATGCCTGTGGTTGATCCGTTGCCCCAGCCAATGCCTTTGAGGGGTTCCAGGGATCGCCCTTCCACGCAGTCAAACAGCCGCTGCATGGACCAATTGGGTTCGGCTGCCAATGTGGTCAGCAAGGGGCCGTGGACACCCGAAACTCCCTGATGGCTTAGGCTCATGAGCAAACTGGTGATGTCAGAAAAGCCAATCAGCCACTTGGGATCGGCGATCGGCCAGGACCAATCTTCCAGGAGACGCGCACCGCCGTAGCCGCCCCGCGCACAGAGAATGCCGCGACAGTCTGGGTCTTTCAACGCAGCGAGAAGTTGTTGACGCCGATCGCGATCCGGGCCCGCCAGATAGCCCCAACGCTGATCAAATCCCGGCGTGAGTTCAATTCGGTAGCCGCGCGATCGCCAGATCTGCACCCCTGTCTCAAAAGCTGCCAACTCTCGCAATGCCCCACTGGGCGCAATCACTCGCAGTAAATCGCCTGGGTTTAACGGTGGAGGGGGTTGGCAACGATGCATGGGTTTGGTCTTCAGGAGCCAGGATAATGTGAATGAATTGCTGGCTCTGCTTGTACCCTCAGATTAACGACAAAACCCGCCCCACAGCGATCGCTAATCAACAGAAAATTACAGGTGGAAAGAATTCTCGATAATATCCTGATCTAGATACTGCCCAGCTTAGGAATGAGAATTAAATAACATCGAATTTGTAGGATGTGCTAGGCGATAGCCGTAACGCATCGATCCCTGGAAGCGATGCGTTACGCTGCGCTAACACATCCTACGCAAGAATTCAGGTTATTAAATCCACGACCCTTAGTGGTGCAGAAATCTCATGCGAGTCTCAAGTGAGACACTTGACTCCTCAAAAGAGGTCTCAGAAATCACCTAAGGCGATTTCTGAGAAAGATTTTACCCCTGGAGGAACGAACGGCCGTTCGTCTTTACCAGGATTTTTTGGTAGTTTCTTTCCTGGAAATCACCTAAGCCGGAGCTTAGTAACCAGAGGAAATGCACCCTCCATTGTTGCCGGGTTAATATTTACAACCAATTTCCCAGTAGAACGAAGGCCGACCAGAATCGGGGGTGCTTATACTTCCCTCCTAAAAGGGTGAGTTGGGCACGATGGAGGGCTTCTGCTTTTGTCGCTCCGGTTTTCAGTTCTTGATAAAACTGACTCATCAGTAACGCCGTGGATTCATCATCGACCAACCATAACGATGCCACTGTACTGCGTGCGCCAGCCCGTATTGCGACACCAGCCAATCCCAGCGCCGCGCGTTTATCTCCTTCCGCCGTTTCGCAAGCACTGAGTACCAGCAATTCCAGGGCATCAAACGATCGCTGCTCCCTGACCTGTAGTAAGCGATCCAATTGATCGATCGTAATCGGTTGATCCCAGGCCAGAATAAAGGTTTTGTCAGACTGAGAGCTGAATTGACCGTGAGTGGCAATGTGTACGACTGGAAAGGGAGAGGATTCAATTTTATCGGTCAGCGTTGTACTGGTGAATTGTTGATTCAACAAGATTTCCGTGGGGATTTTAGCCTGAATTTGTTCCAGTTCAAGCGAAACAAAGTCCAGGGGCGCAAAGTTGTGGCGTGGTTCAGTCAGTCCGGCCGTTAACGCCTTGAGTTGACTTTGAGCCAACCGCTTCGGCTCAAACAGTCGCAATCCCGGAGTCAGGGCAAGGTTGTATTTCTCCGCCAGGTACTGGTTGCCGTCATAGAGCGCTGCCATTGGAATCCTGCGCAATGCGCCATCCAACACAAACACTAAGGTTTCAATCTTACTGTTTGCCAAATCTGCCTCAGCCGGTTTGATGATCCAGTTGTAAACCGGTTCCGACAGTGCATGAATTTCGGTTTCTGAGGTGTAGGGCAGGACGAGACTACGATGTAGTTTTTCCAGGTGATCTTCAACTTGGCGCAGGGGCACGTTGGTTGCGTAGTGGCGCAGGGGTTGCCCTGGGAGGGAGAGAATCACCACCAATTGATTATCCAGGAGAATTGGATAAATCACGGCCGCCTTTTGATCAATCATGTCAACCGGCTGGGCAAGCTTCAAACACGCTGAACGAAAGAAGTTCTCTAACTCTGCGACCTGAAGCGCCTCGATCGCCTCACGGGCTTGTTGCAAATTTGTAGGACTGGCACCGGGTTGCACGAGCAATTCAACCAGTTCTCGATAAATCGGTTCCACATCTTCCCGGAACGAGAATTGCACTTCAGGATTGGTTGCCAGTAAATCCCCCCGAATGGATTGCAAAGTTTTAACAGCTCCGGCATAAGCCGCGATCGCCTCAGCGTTTGCACGTCCCGGTTCTCGTTGTTTGAATACACGACCGAGTTGCCACTGCCAGCGGTAGGCAATATCTGAAGCATTGGTCGTTTGAGCCAGCACCAACGCTTGTTGAGTCAGCTGTTGCGCCGCATCCCACTGTTGCGCCTGTTCATACAACCCTCCCAGTTGACCCAGCGCATAGGATTCAGCCCGTTGATCGCGTAACTCTTTCGCCTGCTGAACCGCTGTTGCTAGCAGTTGAGCCAGTGCTTGTGGTGAACTATCAGAACGACCAGTTGCCGCTCGAATCTGCATCAAACTATCCGCAAAATTAACCCGTGCATAAATGGACTCGCGACTGGCAGGTAGAGTCCCCATCTGGGGTTGAATTTGGGCAATCAATGCCTGTGCCGCCTGCCATTGTTTCGTGTCAATTAGGAGGCTTAAGTGGTTGAGTTGAGTTCTGATTCGGGCGATCGCAGTCGGTGCAGCGGCGGCTGACTGTTGGTACAATTGTAACGCTTTGTCAGTTGCCTGTAAGGCCCTTAAGGTGTTACCCAGATTAAACTGAATGTCACTGCTATTCAGCGGAGGGTTGAGTCTTTGGGCGATCGCCAGACTTTGCTCCAAAATTTTCTGGGAATCTTGCAGGTTCCCCGTCACTTGCAAAACCGTTCCCAAACTTTTTAATCCCAGAGCCTTGAGTGTAGAATCCGGTTGAGTTTGCAAACCCGCATTCACTGTTTGCAGCAGGCTTTGCGCCCGTCGATACAGCCCCAGGGTTTGCAACGCTTGAGCCTGATTGATCTGACAGCCCAACTTGCCGGTCTCGTCTCCAACCTGAACGTACACCTTCTCTGCTTGCTGCCAGTTTTCTAGCGCGGCTTCTGGTTTCCCCATAGCCAGTTGGAGGCTGCCCTGAGTGTTTAGAGCCTGGGCGAGAACGGGTTTTGAATTTTGAATTAGATCCAGGCTAGTGGCGATCGCTTGTTCTGCCTGCTCCCATTGCCCTAATTTCTGATAGGCCAGCGATAGATAACTTAAGCTTAAGGCGTGATTGGGGCGATCGCCCTGCTTCTGAAAGGTTTGAACGGCCTGCTGCCAGACGGTGGCTGCCTCAGAGAACCGGCCTGCCACGTAGAGCGTGTGTCCTTGCTCCAGCCCGTCGGGGATAGCAGCTTGAACGGTTTGGAAGCCCCCCAGAATTGGGGGGGTGGGGGGTAAATTATCTCGCAATTCGGCAACGACACCACGCGCAGTCAGAAGTAAGCAGAAACAAGGCAACAGGAAAAACCAAAACAGAAACGTTTTTACCGTTTGCCGTTTACGGTTTATCTTTTTCCGTTTATCGTTTGCCTTGAACCGGAAGATTGCCATTATTCGCCTTGTCCTTGACATTGCACAGTTTGATTCCGGGTTTGGTGCTGCCGCGATCGCGGATCGTAAGCGACCAGTGTCACCTGACCATTCGCATCCACAATCCATCCTTGTGCTTCAACAATGGCTGAGGACGTGGGAGGGGAGGGAACGGGAGATGAGGGGTGAGGGGTGAGGGGGTGAGGAGGAGTTACTCCTGACTCCCGACTCCCTGACTCCGACTTCCCGCCGACCTGCTAAACGCAAATCCTCCCAGACGGTTGAATCCCGAATCGTTTGAGTCGGTGCTTCCGGTAGTCCTCCTCGGCCAGTGACAACAAATTGATTGCCTTGCGTTTGTCTACAGGCGGCAACTACCTGGGTATTGGGAGTCGTGTTGCTGGGCAATTTAACCAGTCCTCGATTCGGATCTGCGTCTGGAGTATTGAGTTCCACGATGCCGTTAAACTCAGTACCTAACTCGGAGGAGGCCGTAATCTCGCTCTCTGGGGTAAGTTGTTGGCGAACCTTGGTGCCAAAGACGCCCTGAGCGTTGATGATTACCCGTCCCCCAAAGCTTTGTTTGGCGTTAGCGGTAATGTCGCTATTTTCTAAGGCAGCCAGAATATCGGTATTGATTGTGATATTGCCACCGGTGGCGGTGCCTTGAGCATTGGTGGTGATGGCACTGCCGCGACGCATCAGGATCAGTCCAGACTGGAGGTTAATGTTGCCGCGATCGCCCACAGCGGCCTCAGCGGTGAGGATGCCCTGGTTGTCAAGCAGGATTGAGTTGGCCTGCACAGTTAAGTTTCCCGCCGCCCCCTGTCCGGCGGGAATGTCAGGATTGCGGCTTGAGAAATTACTGACACTGATTGTTGCGCCGTCTCGAACGATGACGCGATCGCTGGCGACCGTGACGTTGCCCCCATCCCCGGTTCCAGCGATCGCGCTGGAAAATAACCCGCTACGACCAAACTCAGTCGTGCCGATCAGTTCCACGGACTCAGAAGCCCTGACCGTCAGATCTCCGGCGTTTCCAGCACCCGCCGTACTCGTCGCAATTTGTCCGCCATCCGCAACTCGCAGGCGCTGGGTTTCAATCAGCAAATTGCCGCCGTTGCCCGTGTCGTTTGAGATCGCAAACAAACCACTCGAACCAGAGGGTGCTCCACCCGTCACCTCCACATCCTGAGCACGAACAGTGAGTGATCCAGCATCTCCAGCACCGAATGTACTCGCTCCGATCGCAGCACCATTGATTAGCCGTAACCGATCTGTTGCGATCGTCAAATTGCCACCATTGCCCGTGGCTCCTTCCTCAACATTCGCAAGCAAGCCACTCGGAAAACCATCTGGTGAGGTGCCAACAATTTCGATATCTTTCGCTCGAACCGTCAAGTTACCCGCATCCCCAGCACCAAATGTAATCGTGTTTATCTGTCCCCCATCAGTGAGTCGCAAGCGGTTGGTAGCAATTGTCAAACTACCTCCCCTGCCTGTGGCGAGAGACTCCACTGGGGCAAATAAGCCACTAGCACCCAGGGGTGAACTGCCAATGATTTCCACATCTTGAGCCATAACGGTTATGGCTCCTGCATTTCCGGCGCTAAATGTTCCACTAGATATCTGAGCACCATCGGTAATCAATAAGCGTCCAGTTTCAATTGCCAAACTTCCACCCTGACCCGTCGCTCCTGGCGCTACATCTGTCGATAAGCGGCTGCTAAACGGAGGTCCAGATGGAGGAAAGGAGAAACCACTGACTTGCACAGAATCTGTTGTCTGAATCGTTAATCTTCCTCCCGAACCATTCCCCAGGGTGTCTGCCAGCATAGCTGACGCTTCGGTGAGAATCACGTTCCGCCCCTGCACCTGAATGCTGCCCCCACTGTTGCCACTGGCTTCGAGGGATGCCGCTTGAGACAGGCGAATATCTTGGAAGCTGCTAATGCCCTGATAGCCAAACGTCCAGCCTGGATTAGTGGGTGTAAGGGTTACCATCCCTGCTTCACCAACACTTCCCAGTTCAATCCGTCCTTCTGCTGCAGTCAGGTTACCGCCCTCCAGAGTAACAGTGCCCCCGACCAGTGCCAGGGTTTGCCCCGTGTTCACCTGAAGTCCAGCAGGTCTACTCTCTCGATTGACTGACAAATCCGTCTCATTGAGAAACAGATTGTTACCCGAACCCCTGACTGTAATTCCCCCCGCATTGGCTCCATACTGTAAGCCAATGGGAACGTTAATCGTCAACAGAGGTGGAGCTTGAGGGTTGACAGCACTGAATTCGCTGCCATCAGCAAATTTAATGCTATTTGCTGTGCTACCGATAAACGAGCCACCGATATTCAGAGACGCATTGGAACCGAAAATAATCCCATTCGGATTGAGCAGAAACAGATTAGCAATGCCATTGGCCCGGATTAAGCCATCAATGTTGGAAATGGAGTTGCCCGTCACCCGACTGATGATGTTTTCAATCCCCAGGGCATTGTTGAAAAGGCTGTGCCGCCTGTGGGAACGGAAAATTGCTCAAAGCTGTGGAACAGATTACTTCCGGCAGTTGTACCCCCTGTGATTTCAGTCGTGTTGCCAATGGGATTGACAATCGAATTGACGGGCAGAGTAGCATCCTGGACAATTTGTGCGGATGCACTCAACTGTGCCTCTATCAGTAGACACAGGGAAAGAGGCAAAAGCCAGAATGGTTTGCTGGACAGGGTCTGCATGGGTTCATGGAATTTAAGGTTTCGTGATCATGCATCCTGATGCTGGTGTAGATGGATTGAAGGCTTAGATCGATTTTGGATTTTAGATTGGCGATTTTGGATTGAAGGTTACCTGCTGCTAGACACGTTCAGCCTGATCATTTGTAGCAAGTAAAAATCAAATTGGTATCAACTACAAACGCCAATACTGAAAGCACCTATCCGCATCAATTTCTCAATCCAAAATCCAAAATCTAAAATCTAAAATCGCACATGCTTTTTGCTACGACGTTTGTACAGAGAGCGTAGAGCAAGCAAGCCTTTGCCGACTAGAAGCGCCGGTAACAACGAGGGTCCTGGCACCGCAGCGACTTGAGATGGAGAATTAACAATTACTGGACTGGTCTGCCACAGACCACCTTGCCACCAGCCACCTCCCCTACCCGATCGCCAATTGTAGATCTGACTTTGCTCAATCATGGCTTCCACGTCCTGAGTGCGATCGCTGGTTAACAGGGCAGCCGCTGCCTCCGGATTGCTATCCAGCCAGGCTACAGTAACGCCCAGCCGCTGTGCCAGCTGTTCCTTCGCTTGCTGCTGTAGAACGGTCAGATCGATTCCTAATTGCTGCAAATCCCAGCCGATCGCATCCATTGCCCTCAGATCAAGCGCAGAAAGGCTGCGCCGCTGACCAGCGACCAGGGTTGGGTCCATGATGCCCAACGGATTACCTTGCTGTTTCCAGTGGCTAGCTTGATTCCCATCACCGCCGAGAGTTGTGTCCACTCCAGTGGTAAATTGACCCAGCACCGTCTTTCCGCCATCGGTGGAGAAGTATGGGTTACCCCCTACCGATAAGTCAATCCAGGAATCACCGCTACCTGCCTGTTGAACACTTTGAGAGGAAAAGCGGAACATATCAAGCGGGGTCGCGTTGTTTAATTTACCGACCAGAGTGGCGTAAAAGTCGCTCTGATGATCCGCGTCATAGTTCGTTTTTTGGATCAACCACCCAGGTTGATCAACTCCACTGAAAAATCCCAGCGTGTGAGCGGTTTCGTGGAGTGCCACGCTGAGAAAGTCCAGGGTGTTAATTGGAACCTGACCTGAGAAATCATAGTTCCAGTTAACAGGCTGACCCGCCAGGGTGTTCATTAAAATGGCACCATCCAGCCCATTATGATTGAGATCGAGCATTCCCACTGCTTTAGCATTGGCACGGCTCATGTTGAGATAGTAGTTATTATCAATCTTGTAGCCGTCGATCAGCGCGGTAAACTTGTCGGCATCGTTTTGCTGATTTTTGTAGGCCAGCTGATCCTCTGCCGACGTTCGATCCGTTGCCAGCTTGTTCCTCCAGGATTCGTACCGTTGATTTGGCAGAATCCCTGGAAGTGCCCCACCAATGACGCCGCTAGGCAAATCGTTGGTTGTTTGCACATACAGGTTAACCGTGACCGGATCAGCTAAATGTCTGGACCAGATACCACCTGCCATTTCAAAGCCAATGATCTGGTTCAGCGAAGTTCCTGGGGCATAACTGAAGTTGAGGCTGGCTGCCTGAGTCGTAGCATGGCTGCTGAATAGTACTGCAGATGCCAACATCAGTGGTGTTAGCCATTTGTAGATGCCTTGAGGGCGATTCAACGAAGTTGGGGAAGAGTTGCTAGGGGACATATCCATCCTGCTCCATCATGTATGTTGCGAAAAATGCTGGGGTAATTTTTCAAATAGTCCAGCAACATAACGATTTGGAGAGCACCCCTATTCTTGCTTGCTGTAAACTACCTGTCGATAAACCGATGTTTCTTGCAGGGACGACCGACCGGCTGCCCCTACAGCATTGGCAGACCAACAGCAAAGTTCACAGGTGGGATCAATTTGTCGTGTCGTCCATGGTTTTGCACCACCTGTCTACAGATCTTTGATTTCCTGCTTTCTCAAAAGACGATGTGTTTCTCCTGTAATAAGTTCCCGTGCAATTACCTTCTTTTGAAGAGTCGCTCTATCAAGCAATGTATGGGTGGGTTTAGAGGGGGTAAGGGTTAGCAGCATAAAGCCGCAGTTCTAGCTGCTGCACTGCTTCTCGCTCAGATCGCTGAGTCGGGATTGAATCATGGCTCTCTCCTATCGGTCACTAATAAGTTTCGTCCTAATGACAGGTTACTTCAATGGAGAGGCTTGTTGACTTAACTAGATATCACTCTTATCAGTATCTTCACATAAGCTATGCCAGTATGTTCATATAAACATACGTGTAACCCCGCTTGGACAAATTCACAGTGGAAGTTGTAAACCCATGATCTTAACTAAATGATCTTAACTAAATGGTAAATGTACCTGGAAACAACTCCCCACTCCCAGTTGACTATCAACGGTAATCTTCCCCCCGTGCTGCTTAGCAATGGTTTGGGCGATCGCTAAACCCACTCCAAAGCCATTCTGGTCATGCGATTGGGCCTCTTCTGTTCGCCAGAACCGGTGAAAAATAAACGGCAAATATTCAGATGGAATGCCAATTCCAGTATCTTCAATCAGAACAATGACACTCTGCCGGGTTGTTCTGGTAGATAGCATCACCTTTCCATCTGTGCTTGTGTACTTAATTGCATTTTCCAGAATATTAGAGAACAATCGTTCCAGTTGGTTCGCATTCCCCTTGACGGATAAACTTGTGGGTATCTGAACCTGAAAATCAATTCCTTTAACCTGTGCTTGAGGTTCAAAACGTTCCACCAACACTTGTAATACCTTATCTAAACGGACAATATCACCTCCTTGTTCACTCAGGGGAACTTGAGCAGCATTAGTCCGAGCCAGGAAAAGCACGTCATCAATTAAACGTTTCATCTGCTCGGTTGCATTCAGGATCATTTTCAACTTTTTGGCATCCGCCGGTTTCAGTTGTTCTGGATGGCTCAACATCATCTCGGTCGCAATGCTAATCCTGAGTAGAGGATTGCGTAGCTCATGGGAGGCATCGGCGGCAAATTGGGCTAGTCGTTGAAAGTTCCGCCTCATCGGCTTAACAGCCTGCTGGGCCAAATACAGGCTGCTCATGCTGGTGAGCAGCAAGGCAATAATTCCTCCTATCCCCAGTCCCAATCGAAGCTGATTCAAATTGGCTTCAAATCGCTCGTTCGATTGACTCGCGCGAAGATAACCTGCTAGTCGCAGCGTTGTTCCATTTGCTTCCCGGGTATAGAGCGCGATCGTGACGCTGTAAATCTGATCCTGATACTGGAATATTGGAGAGATTTCACTCAAGGATGACGGCAATGAGTTGCGGGCTAGCGGAATTTTCGGGAAGTGGCTGCCTTCTCGGTCCAAAAGTTTGCCTTTGGCGTTGAACCATGCTAGACCTTGCTCTCGGTCGGAGAAGAGGCTACGCCAAGCAAGGTCCTGATCCAAACTGGAGTGACCTTTTGCTTTAACGGTCTCCAAACTTGGAGCTGCCGCTTGAACTAGAGTCAACAACTGCTTATTCAACTGCTGACTACGACTGTGATAAAAAAAGGCGTATACTGCTGTTGCAGATATTCCAACGATCGCTGTCATACCTATCAAATATACAAGCAGTAAACGCCAGTGAATATTCTTAAACACTGGGTTGGAGGCTTTGCCTGAGACGGTACCCCAGCCCATAAACTGTCTCAATGAAATTATCATCCGCTCCGACCTGTTTCAGTTTTTGTCTCAAACGCTTGATGAGAGCTTTGACAGCATCTTCCTCTGGCGGATCCTCGAAGGACCAAAGGTTCTCAATAATCTCCCTGCGGTTTAATACCCGGCAGCCATGACGCAGAAACATTTCAAGTAGACGGTATTCCTTCGGAGTCAACTTCAGGAAATGGCTGTTATAGTTTGCCTCAGTCGTGTTTGGATCAAGGCACAAGTTTTCCCATTGTAGCAACGGAGATAAAGAAGGCCCTCCCCGCCGCAATAGCGCCCGAATACGCGCTAATAACTCTTGCAGTTTATAAGGTTTAGCCACATAATCATCCGCTCCGGCATCAAGTCCAGCAACCTGATCTTGGGTACTATCTCGAGCAGTCAGCATTAGAATTGGCATGTGATAACTCTTAGAGCGCAACTGATGACAAAGGTTAATCCCATCAAGTTTTGGCAGTGTCACATCGAGCAACAGCAAGTCATAGTTGCAAACTTTGACAAAGTCCCAGGCTTCGTGACCATCAGCCGCAACGTCAACAACGTAATGTTTCTCAGTGAGAACTTCTTCAAGAAGTTCAGAAGTTTGCTGATCATCATCAACCAATAACAGTCTCATAGCGATCGATCCTCTTGAACATCAACAGTAGTAGGCGACGAATAGTAAACAGGCTCACACTAGCCAGGTAATTGGGAGCCTGGCTCAGTAGCGTGGTAGATTTGCTGTCACCCGCTGAACAGTGATGGTTGAAACTGTTCTATAAATTCGTTATCAATGCTGCTGCAAAACCTTTCCCAGGTTTCCACGTAACCCTACCCAAGTAGATAGAAGATGGTGGTGCAGGTGGAGGTTAAGTGTAGATCTAGGGTGTGTTAGGTGCAGCCATAACCCACTGTTCCAAGAGTTTTGGATACTCAAAAAATGTTACACTCAGCACCTTCAAAGTACCGCCAACTCAAGTTACTTAGCAGCCTGGCAAGTAATTCGTCAGGATAAATTTAAGGAATTCCTCGAATCTTCAAAACTACAGAACCAATCTTTAAAGTGTTTTGAGCGATCTCGATTCCTCAGCAACAACCTTGACAAATCACTAATTCTTCAATTCAAAACAACAGGAAATACGCAGTTTGTTACAAAAATCGATGAGAATCTGCCAAACAGTTAGAAGTGAAGTTTCAGGAGATCGATCGCCACTGGATTTACGACAGTTACACTTTGCGATAGCTCTCAATGAGTGGAAGGAAAGGAGCAGCTAACTGCTTATAATGTGGCAAACCTGTAGGAAGGTGATTCAGAATTTACCGTGTCACGGATGATAGCCATGTGAGTTACCCGATGTGCAACTTCATATTCTGTCATGTCAGGACGGACTTTCTTCAGGTACGCAATGAGACGAGGGTTTTGCATCAGTGTTCCCAGTCCTTATCCGACAGATCCATTGTTATCCAATCAGAACATACGCAAATGACCGAAAGGGCTTGTGTTTAAGCTAGTAGTTGGCAGTGGGTAGTTGGCTGAATGTCCGATTCCCCATTCCCCATTCCCCATTTCCCATTCCCTGCGTTAGCCCTACCAATATCGAAATATTAAGTTTTGCAACAATATGCCTAACTCCTGACGATTCAGACTGAATAGCAAACAGAAGTTTCAGAGATATGACGTTCACGGGACATGCATCACCAATAGTGACCGGTGGTTTACCAGATACAACGAATGTAAGTTGACGGGTGTACCGGGTTAAATCTACCGGCAGGAAATGCCTTGCAGTGTGTGCCCCTACGGCTCTTCTATGGGCTTCTACCACTCTAGTATTCTGCCACGCAGATTTTGATGGGTTGAAAACCTATCAAAACCCCGTAAATTAATTTTTTCGGGGTTTGGCAACCCCTCAAAACCACTGTGGTGGACTACTAGTTTTGCCGTGTTAACGACGCAAGAGAAACTCGTTTTACTCTTTCAACCCCATAGAAAACGCAGGAGAGCCAACAGTCTTTTGCGATAAATAGCTTAAACTCCTGATTGGAGTGACAGACAACCTGATCAGCAGGGAGGTGAAAAGCAGCAAGTTTCCATCGCATCTGCCTTTTAGTCCTGGCACTGAAACTATAATTTGTTCTGGATAAACAAGGGAACTTGAATGGTGAGTCAGCGCTTTGGGGGTGTTTCATTGACTGATGACCTGGATCAGCTCCTTCAACAACGAGCAAAAGAAACTCAACAATATCCGCCTCAAAGTCCTCAGAGACAGCTAGTGCTGAATCGGTTGGTCGATGAAGTTTTGAAATCTGGTAGGATCGGGCGTCCTCAAAGAGAGGTATGGTCGGCGAGTCTTTACGAAGACTTTTATAATGACGCTCTCCAGAAAACCTTACTTGAGATTTGTCAGAAGATTGACAAATACAATCCAGAACATCCGTTTATGGCGTGGGTTAATTTTCGTTTGAACTGTCACTTCGTTGACGTTGTCAATGACTATGCCAAAAAAGGAATCACCCATGTTCCCAAATCAACCAAAACAGAACAAGTTGCCTACCTGCTCTCATTGGATGATTTAGATAAGTTCGTTCCATCTGAGGAAACGACTTCTGATGATCAGCTCCTGCGAAAGTTTTTAGAAGATGATCCAGAAAATCTTCTTAAGAAACATCGCCTTAGAGAACGTCCAGAGATAACATTTCAATTACTTGCGTTAGCAAAGTTTGTTGAAGGAAAGACCTGGTTAGAAATTGCTACGGATCTGGGAGTTTCTGTCCAAACACTTTGCAGTTTCTTTAACCGTCGGCTGCAAGAATTGATTCCATATTTCAAGAAATATCTACAAGAATATTGACCCCATATCTCAAGAAATATCTGCAGGAATAGTGCAATAGGATAGAGAGATTACTGATGAGATTTCAAAAAATATCAACAAGAATGGTGCAGCAAGATAGAGAGGTGAGATTACCGATGAGCCAAATCACTGAGTCTTTGATTTTTACAGTGCCACTATCGTTTGAAGCCCATGCGATCGCTCAGCAATATCAAAAACAACAATCCCAACCGCTGAAGGCAAAACAGGTGTATCTGAATACACTGGCAGTCTACGCTGTGAATTTCTACCTCCGTTGTCTGGGATTTGAGGTGGATGTTGATGACAGTGATAGTCGTAATCCACTAATAGTGAAATTTATGGATGTTGCGGATTTATCAATCAAACAGGTGGGTAAGCTAGAATGTCGTCCGGTGTTGCCAGATGCACATGTTTGTCAGATTCCATCTGATGTGTGGTGCGATCGCATTGGGTATGTAGCGGTTCAACTGAGCCAGACTTTAAAGCAGGCGAAAATCTTGGGGTTTACTCAAACGGTAGCCGCAGAAATACCACTTACCCAGTTGCGATCGCTTTCAGAGTTTCCGGAGTATCTCGATCAAATTCGGCAAACAATATCTACAGCATCTACAGCATCTACAGCCCAAACTGTTACTGCTAACAGCCAGACAATCGTGAATTTGAGAACGTGGTTTGAGGGTGTGTTTGAATCAGGTTGGCAGAGTATTGAAGATATTTTAGGCGTCAATATCACGCATCCCGTCTTTGTGCGCAGCGTAACTCCGCTAAAGAATGGGATTAAACGGGCGAAGTTAATTAACCTGGGCATGCAACTGGGTGAGCTAGCAGTAGTACTATCGATCGCAATTGGTCAAAATCGGAATGATACGGTGAGTGCTTTGGTGCAACTCTATCCAGGACCTGAACAATCCTGGTTGCCTGCCAACGTCACGCTGACGATGCTTTCCGAATCTGGAGAAATTTTGCAGCAAGTATGCACAAGAGGACAAGATAACTACATCCAACTCAGGCACTTTAAAGGTCATACTGGCGATCAATTCAGCATTCAAGTATCGCTCGGCAATGTTAGTGTGACAGAGGACTTCATTCTCTAAGCGGCTGTAGACAAACAGAGATGAGTAAGTTAGTTGTCATCAATCTGGGTTCGGGTGATCTGCAAAACGGTTGCCCTACTGTCATGGCTCAAATTTCTCAAGCCATCACTGATCGCTATGCAATGAAATGCATTGGTAGCTTGCCCCCAGCCCCAGAGCTTGAGCAACTTTACAAACATTGGCAGTTGCTTTATAGAGAATTTTATCGGGAACGAAGTTCACCCTCTACCCGAACCATCACTGTTGAGATGGGAGGGGTGACTCACTTTTCTGAGATTGAGTTTAGTGATCTGTCCCAGCAGTTAGAAGTTCAGATGAATGGCTGGCTTAATTCGGAATCGTTCCATTCGATCGATCGCAAGTTAAGCCGGGAGCTAGATCCAGCAGATGAAATTCGAGTCATTGTTGAGACCAATGACGATCTCCTGCGACGACTGCCCTGGCATCTATGGAACTTCTTTGAAGATTATCCCAAAGCGGAAATTGCCCTGAGTGTCCAGGAATATGGACGCGTCAAACTTCAGTCTCAAACGCCTGCCAATACCGTTAGAATCCTGGCGATTTTAGGAAATAAGGATGATATTGACATTCAAGCAGACCGCAAACTTCTAGAAGAGTTACCCGGTGTTTCACCGCTGTTTCTAGAACAGCCGAGTCGCTGGCAATTGGATGAACACCTTTGGGACGCTCAGGGATGGGATATTCTGTTTTTTGCCGGGCATAGTCAAACCGAAGAAGACACAGGTCGGATTTACATCAATCAAACCGAAAGTCTGACCCTGAATCAATTGAAAAATGCCCTGAAAAAAGCCATCAGTCGTGGCTTGAAGCTGGCAATTTTCAATTCCTGTGACGGTTTAGGCCTAGCACAGTCGCTTGCAGATTTACATATTCCGCAAGTGATTGTCATGCGGGAATTGGTATCCGATCGGGTTGCTCACGAATTTTTCAGGCATTTTCTGACTGCGTTTTCAACAGGACAGTCTTTATACAGCTCGGTGCGGGAAGCCCGAGAACGACTGGAAAAGCTGGAAGATGACCACCCCTGTGCGACCTGGTTACCCGTGATTTGTCAGAATCCTGCTGCTGAATTGGCGACCTGGCAACTGTTGCAAGGTTCTTTTTCGGGCGATCGCCCTCCCCAAACCCGCAAGCATTACCTGCAGATGGCACTGTTAGCGAGTATAGTGGTGACTGCTGCAGTGATGGGAGTGCGGCAACTGGGAGTTCTTCAGGAATCAGAGTTACAGGTGTTTGATCAGCTTGCCAGACTGCGACCATCTGAAAAGCCAGACCCACGCCTGCTGCTGGTGACTGTGACTGAGAAAGATGTACAAACCCAGAACCCTGATGAGCGACGGGGATCGTCGTTGTCCGATCGCGCCCTGTCCCAATTGCTGAAGAAACTAGAGCCGCATCATCCGCGAGCCATTGGCTTCGATATCTATCGCGACTTTCCCAATGATCCGGATCAGGCAGATTTAAACAAACATCTGCAACAGAATGAGCAGTTTATTGCGGTCTGTGAGGTGGGCAGAGAAAACAGTGTCCATCCGGGCACCCGACCGATTCCGGGTGTTCCCAATCATCGCCTCAGTTTTAGTGACTTTCCACTGGATTCGGATGGAGTTGTGCGCCGTCAGTTGTTGGGGATGTCTCCAAATCCTCAGTCTTTTTGTGTGACGGACATCTCTTTTAGCTTGCGAGTCGCACAATTGTATCTCACTGCCAGAGGCATTCATGCCCACCGAAATGGAGAAGGGGAGTTGCAAATTGGCAACGTTGTTTTTAAGCGACTCGAACCTCAAGCTGGCAGCTACCAACGGTTAGATACGCTGGGCTACCAGATATTGCTCAATTACCGCGCCTCCCAGCCAGTTGCCGAGACAGTAACGCTGACTGAGCTTTTGCGAGGCGCGATCGATGACAAACTTCCCAATCTTGTCAGGGATCGCATCGTCCTGATTGGTACAACTGCCCCCAGTTTCAAAGATTATTTTCCGACTCCCTACAGCACAAGTCGCCACTCCGAGGAAATGCCGGGGGTGGTGGTTCATGCACACATGGTCAGTCAGATCTTAAGCGCCGTCCTGGATCAGCGGACTCTGCTGTGGTGGTTGCCGTCCTGGGGAGCAACGCTTTGGATTTGGGGTTGGTCTCTAGTAGGGGGTTTAGTGGCATTGTTTTTCCGGTCACCACCTCATCTAGGACTGGCTGTTGGCATTGCGTTCATCAGCTTGTATGGGGTCTGCTTTGTCTTCCTGCTGAAGGGAGGATGGGTGCCGCTTGTTCCAGCCGTATTGGCGTTAACCATTACAGGGGAAAGTGTAATGGCTTACATCGCGTTTCAAAATCGCAAATCACAGTAACCATTTGGACGTTAAGCATGACTAAGTTCCGGAGAATTGCCACAACCTGGGCGATCGCAACAGGTGTGCTGAGTGGATTGGTTTTGGCGTCTGCCAGTTCCATCCATCCTCTCTCCTCGGCCAACGCGCAATCTGCGACTCCCACTAAACCTGTTTCCAGTCCAGGAAAAGCGTTTAACTCGCTCAACTTTTCAGATGTTGGCAGACCTCGGAGACGCGGCGGCGGCGGAAGCCGGGGCCCCTGCCTGGTTCCGGGTAAGCCACCCCTAACTGCCCTAGTACCCGATATGAGTGCAGGACTCACTCTCTCTAAGTCTCCCACCTTCTGGTTTTATCTTCCGTATACGCTGACGCCTAACCAATCTGCGGAGTTTGTGTTGAAAGATGAGCAAGATCAGGAGGTCTACAAAACGAAGCTTTCAGGGAAAGAAGCCTCACCAGGTATTATCAGTCTTCAGCTGCCATCCACGATCGCATTGAAGGCAAATAGTAACTACCACTGGTACTTTTTGTCTTACTGCGATCCACAAAATCAGAATCGGTTTGTCTATGTGAATGGATTGATTCGGCGAGTGGAACGTCCTCACCTGGAGCAACAGTTGAAATCAGTTCCGACTCAAGAACACACTCGTTTATACACCAATGAAGGAGTTTGGTATGACGCATTGACAAGCCTCGGCGATCGCCTGCATGCATCTCCAAAAAATGACAAGCTGAAGCAAGAATGGGTCAGCTTGTTGCGATCGGTGGGTTTGGAAAAACTTGCTTCAGAGCCATTCGTTCCCTGTTGTTCTCCCCTGATCAGTAGCCAGCAGCCACCATTCCTTGGCCAAAGAGCTTACAGTCAACCGCAAACTAAATGAAAATAATCTAGCCCAAAGATGAGTAATCGTTCACGTCTCTATCGCTCCCTAACAATTTGCCTGGGTGGAGGTGTTTTGCTCCATCCAATTCAGTCCCACGCGACAACCCAAGCCATCCCTGATCAAGGGACTGCTAGCCAACTGGTAGTGCATCCGGTCAACCTACCGGATCTTTACCTGCCTCCACAAGCCATACCTGCGATCGAGCCATTTCCACCAGAATTCTCGACTCAGCAGACTCCCATCCAGTCACGGGTTGAGACCCACACTACCCTTGATCAAGGGGCTGCCAATCAGATAGCGACACGCCCCTTACAGTCCTTTTCCGATCTCTACCGACCGCTGCTAGATCTACCGCAACCCGAACGGCTCCTGCCCAAGCCTTCAACTCAGCAGATCCGCCTTGTCATCAGGCTTAAACAGCGTCGAGTTGATGTCTATAAAAACCGTATCCTCCAGGCTAGCTATCCAATTGCGATCGGTAAACCAGGATGGGAGACACCAACGGGCAAATTTCAGGTGATCGAAATGCAAAAAAATCCAGGTTGGACCCATCCGCTCACCCAAGAAGTTATCCCTCCGGGCCCCGACAACCCTCTGGGAGAGCGCTGGATTGCCTTCTGGACGGATGGAAACAATTACATTGGGCTGCATGGCACACCCAGTAGAGAGTCAATCGGAAAGGCAGCGTCTCACGGTTGTGTTCGTATGTATAACGAACATGTCCGTGAGTTATATGAATTGGTTAAACCAGGAACCCTTGTCACCGTAAAGCCTTAAGCGATTTTTGAGGAGACTTTACCCCTTTAGGGACGTTCGCGCAGCCTGTCCTTTGGACTTACAGCCGTTCGTCCCTATCAACATTGCTTGGTAATTTTTGTTCTATTAACCAGTGATGAGTTCCTTCTTTTTCGCATCGACTGAGATCACTCCACACCTTTTAAAAGGCGTATAATGTAAAAGTAACACTAGGGGCTGTAACGGTTTCGACGTTTTGGCGAACGCTACCCCGTGATGCAGGTCGAGAGTGAGCACCTCTCGTGAATCCAGGCTCAAAAAAATAGATGCAAACAACATCGTTTCTTTTGCTCGTAAGCCAGCTCTTGCTGTTGCCTAAATACCTCTAATCGGTTCGAGCGTCTGTAATTTGACTCCGTTAAGGATTACGGACCAACCCCAACGGATGCGCTAGTTCATTGCCTCTGGTCGGTTGCTAGCTAAGACTTCACCAGAGCATCCCACTGTCCGGGACAAGAGACAGTTCCCGCTTCGAGGGTCAGAGAAGCTAAACCTGTGAAAGAGCGGTGTATTAATACCCAAGGCGGACACGGGTTCGACTCCCGTCAGCTCCATTCTTAGTTCGCTTGTAACTCTGGTGACAAGTGTGAGTGTACTACCCCTGTTCAGGGGATCATTGCACTATTCTCTAAAGCCGCAGATTCCTGCATCTGGCTCTCAAGACCGGACAGCAGAGGAAATCGCACATTCTTTATGGTGTTCAACAAAATTGATTAACTCAGGAAAAAAAATCTGAAAGTTCTCCTCAAACAAGAGGTAATTCCATTCAAGCTCCTCCGCCGAATTGAGCAAACTGTTTGGACGTTTTAAGCGGCGAGATATACCGTTTAAGGCTCGGCCAATATGGTTGATTTCTTGATAAGAGATTAACCAATTTTGTTCAATCATGTAAGGGAGAATTTTTCCGAGAGAGTCAGGAAGTATTGCCTGGCTTTCCACTAAAACACCGTAAACGTGCTGCGAAAAATCATAGAGCGAAATCGATGAGTACTGAGACCAGCTCTTGGCTAGAAAGTGGTCATAAAACAAATCAATCATAATCCCAGCAAATCTACGTCTTTGAGCAGTAATGATGCATTTGCTGGCATGAACCACTTGATGACTGTCTGTATAGCTATCAATCTTTCTATGAAGCTCAATGCCGTTTCTTATATCTGGTGTATATAAGTTTTGAAGCGTCCCTTTGACAAAATCACCCAAAATACTGCCAATGATTAACTCTGGAGTCTCATTTGCTAAATAGAGGTGTGCTAAGTAATTCACTCTGTTTGCCCACTACTCGTGTCGTTGTGCTAGCCTAGCATTACTTGCAAAGTGACATGTTGAGTTTTTAAGAGGAAACCGCTATCGCCGCTCAAAAGCAACTGATTAACCGCCAAATCAGGTCGCCTCAAGTCTTCCTGATTGATCACGAGAATAACAATCGCGGGCTGATCGACACGTCTGAAGCTCTCCAGCTAGCTGAAAGTGTAGAACTTGACCTGGTCGTCGTCTCTCAAGGGAAAGATGCTCCAGTAGCCAAGATTTTGAACTATGGCAAGCTTCAGTACCAGCAGAAAAAGCGTCAGGGACAGAGCGCCCGGCCAACCGTTAAGGAAGTTCGACTCCGTCCGAACATTGGCGCTTCTGATTACCAGCTAAATATTGATAAAGCCACTCAATGGCTAAGCAAAGGCGATTCGGTTAAGTTTCAGATCCGGTTACGGGGTCGAGAAAACCAGTTCCGCGATCGCGCCATAGAAATGCTAGACCGAATTGCGACTGATCTCAGCCAGGCTGGTAAAGTTCAGTTGCTAGATAAGCGAGCGCTCATTGTTCAAGTCGTTCCCGGATAAGCAATCCGTCTTTAGAGTGGATGATGGGATAGCGAAGTGGTGCAGCAATGCATGTCATTTCATCGTCGTTTTTATACTGCAATGGTGAAGCTGTCTCGCCGATGGAAATCAGCCTGTGGTTCACAGTGGGACAATGCCCAATACGTTACTCCGCTATCTTTAGTTTTAATCACGGTGGCGATCGCAACCTCCAGAATCTGCTCTGCTGAAGCGATCCCATCCAAACTGAGATCGAGAACCAGCGATAACACGTTTGGTTGGAGCTGAACGCTAAATGGAAGCATGGTAAACGCTAGTTCCTCTTGCATTCCTTGACGGTAGCCATCAAAGCGATAAACATTCCAATGTCCGGCAGGTGAGAGATTGAATTCCCAGTAGCGATCTCGCCCTTGAATAGCAACGAAGAACTCGAAACAAGTGTCTTCCCACAAATTGTGCTGGCGGGTAGGACTATCGGATGGCCCTGCAATCACTACATCCGCCAGTTCGCTCAGTAGAGCATAACAAATCACCAGCCTATTAGACTGCCGAGTAATGCTGCCTGTAATGTTGAGATCAGGTGGCGGCTCGGAAGAGGGAAATGGTTGGAGGGAAAAGTGTTGATCGGTCATCGCAGATCCTGGATCAGGGTGCGAATCGTCCTTTCCTGGGCTTCAATGCTCTCGGCGAGCTTGAACTGGACGATCGCCCTGGACAGATTATGCTCCGGGTACTTGACCTTGAAGTAGACGTTTCCGGCTAAATAATCGATGAAGAATCGCAGTCCCAACTCAAACGCAATCAAACAAATCGCGTCGTAGAGATAGGCATGGTCATGATCGGTGAGGAAGTTGTTGGCGACCGAAAGATAACCCTGAAGAATTCCCCTGCACAGATCAGGCTCAAAGTAAACGGTGTCCCAATGCTCAGTCTCCTCCCCAGCCGTATTGCAGCCCGATCGCAAACAATCTCCAATGTCGTAATGCACGAGACCCGGTTTGACCGTATCCAGATCCACAAGGCTGACCGCCTGTCCTGTCACGGTGTCAAACATGACGTTATTGACCTTGGGATCACCGTGCATCGGGCGCAGCGGCAGTTTGCCAGAGGCTTTCGCCTGTTCAAGAATGGAGGCCCAGGACTGGCGATCGCGAATAAATTGCAGGCAATAGGAGACTTCAGGAGACTGGCTCACACGGGTCTTAGCCAGAATCTTGTTATAGTGCTGCAGATAGAGCGGTGTGATGTGAAATCCTTCCAGGGTATCAGCAAGCCTGCAGGGAGACAGGTCGCTGATCAAGCTGTGGAACATACCCAGGGCATAGCCAACTTCTCTGGCGTGTTCCACATCGTGCAGGGTGTCAAAAGATTCGGAGTCGTCAATGAAACTGATGGCTCGCCAGAAGGAGCCATCCGCCGCCTGCCAGTGGTCCTGAGCATCCACCGTAAACAACACCTGCGGAACGTCCCAGCGGCGGCTGAGGGGAGTGCATTGGAGGCGATCGCGAACATGCTCGGTGAAGAGACACATATTCCGCATGATCAGATGGGGATGACGAAAGACCTGGATATTGATGCGTTGCAGGATAAATCGTGTTTCACTGGGATCATCCAGGGTGACGAGAAAGGTATCGTTGATATTGCCGTTACCAAAGGGCCGGATGCCTATAATGCTTCCCTGGTGAGCAAATTGGTCAGCAACAACCGTTAAATTCTGTAAAGGGTTAATTACAGTCGTTAGAACGTTGGTCATGTCTCCACTCCACACATCATCAATGGTCTTCATGCGTTGAGTCATAAATTGATGGTCATTATGCAACGACTTAGGGTAAATGAAATCCGTGTGGAGAGTGACGCGGAGAGGGGAGACGCGGAGAAGTGATCTAAGGTTCAGGCTCCTGTAGAAACAGTTCTAACAAACCAACAGTGCCAACAAAAAAGGTATAAGTACCATATTGAATGGGCATCTTATTTCTGGAAGGCGCGTAATAGGCAGCGATCAGCCCCTCAATCAAATGACTGATCACTGCAAAGCGTTCAATCCAAAAAACTGGATTCAGGCTACTGGGCACCTGACGATTTGTTAAGATTGCATAAAGATTCCACGCTTCCAATCCAATTGCACCGCTAATCAACACGACTGATATAACTTTGATCAGAGTAAAGGCCGTTTTCTTAATCGCGATTAGCATCTCCAGATCCCAGTTCTGCCCTCAGCTTTCTTTCTTACGGCGATTAGTAATGACTAGCTCAAATTCCCAGCCTGGTAGCTGATGGACTAAATCGGACATTTGACGCAAATCTTCTGAACCATTTAAGGTGAGCGTTTCCCGGCTCCGTACTTCAACAGCAATTTTTTTTCCTTCGCCTTCGGCTATCAGGTCAAACGGACAGTCGGCTAATTTAGCAGGCAAATCAGTCGAAGCAGGATAAAGCTTGACGGTGTATCCTTTATGCCGATACTCGTTCGCTAATCTGAGCAGCCGCTGGTGCTCTAGCGGAGGTCGGTTTTCTGGGTAACTCATACAGGTGGGAACGCACTATTCATCTGTTCAGATTGTTTGATCTGAATCTAACTTCGGAGTGACTTAATCAAACAATACCACCTGATTTAAATCAGGTAGATTTACTTGGATAAGGTTAGCCTGGGTTTAGCTTAAGTCAGCGGGGTCGGGTGCCGATTCTACCCTGATGTGTAAAAACTCCTCTCCCTGGCAGAACCCCTCAGCCAGCACAGAAGACATCCCTTTAACTCGGAAGGAGCTATTCAGGTTGCGCCGACGACTCACGAAGTCTGTAATTTGGTAGTCATCCACATAGATTACCCCATTTAGAGCGTCTCGAATGGGCTTCACGATATTATCACTATCTGGAACACCCTCCTCGGCTCCGGGTTCTGTGTCGTAGTAGTGCGTAATGGTAACCCGCAAGAAATCGCCAGTAGGTTTACCGAGCGTCCAATACGCTTCTGCAACACTACGAACCTTGGTTTTCCAAGCTTGAAGGCGCTTGCGATCTTTTGTTTGGTGGGAAACTGGCTTACCAGTGACAACGAGTTCAAAGGGCAGCACTGGGGGCATCCTGGTCAGCGGATTGGGTGGGCGATTAGATTTCTTGCAAGAACTGATTTTTGCGTTGCAAAAATTGCCCTTTCAAACCCCAATTGGCATTTGTGCAAGTGATCTATTAACTGGCTAGGTGGTAGAACACCCACAGCTATCTCTATGCTTCAGCGGGAGGATGTCTTAAACGTGTCCCGTACTCAGCAATCCATCTTCATGGTAGTTCTGTTCTACTTTGTTGGTTGTGACGAGAAGAGGCAGGGGAAGTTGCCGTTTGATGCAATCTGGTTGGAATAAATGGGTGGGAGGGGAGAGGGGAAAGGGGAAAGGCGAGGGGTGAAGATGGCTCACCACAGTTGGCTAACGGGTAGGAGCTTGGCGATCGCGTCTATCAATCGAGCAGTCAAAATGCCGCCTGCAAAGCTGATTAGATGACTTTTCCAGGCGGCGTCGCCCGCCTGGGGAGCCATTCCCCAAAGCATCCTGCCGCAAATGCAGCCCACCAGAATCGTCATCAGGATGGCAATGATACCGGGTTCAAAATAACCACGCAGCAGCAGAAATCCGAGATAGGTGAACAGGATGCTTTTGCTGCTGGCAGGCTTACCATTCCGGGTTAAGAATGCCCCACTCAAACAATCAACCAGCAGCGCAATCAGCGTTACGACAATCAAATCGCGAGTCCCCCGCAGCAGCAGCAAGCCGCCAAGGAACAGATACAACTCGGCGTTCTCCAACGGCTGTTTAACGGTTTGATTAATGGACTCGGAGACGGGCGGACTCCAGAATCCAGGCAAGGTGCGAAAGGTAAAGCCCAACTGGTTGAGCGATCTGCCTAACAGGAGCGCGATCGCAAGCGAGAATAACCAGACGTACACAATCAGGTCTGCCAGGATTTTAGCGAGAGCAGCAAAGTCGTTCAGTGTCACCAGCAGGTTTGCTCACAGGAATCTCCCTATTCTCATTCTGCCCGAAGTTTTGATTTGCTCTCATGAAGATAGGTGAGGAGGGGGAGGGACACGTATAATCTGGCTGAGGCTGGATGCACACTCTAGTTTGCCGGTCTCTCCAAGGGTTGATCATGAACGTTGCGGTTGAATTGGGAATTATTCTGCTGCTAATTGGGGTGAATGCATTTTTTGCAGCAGCCGAAATTGCACTGGTATCTGCCAACCCGCTGCGAATGAGGATACTCGCAGATGAGGGAAATCGGGCTGCCCGGCGTGTGCTGGCAGCAATGGATGACAGCACACGGTTTCTGGCAACGATTCAGGTCGGGATTACGCTGGCCAGCTTTTTTACTTCAGCAACAGCGGCGACTAAGCTGTCGGAGCCACTAACAGTCCTGCTTCGTCCAACCTTGGGGGGGATGGCAGGGAGTGTGGCGTTTATCCTGGTGACGATCGCGATCGCCTTCCTCAGTCTGATTCTGGGTGAACTGGTGCCGAAGCGGTTAGGCCTTCGCCACGCGGAGGCGATCGCATTGGCATCTATTCGCCCCATTCGTCTGTTGGGGAAACTAACCGCTCCTATCATCAAGCTGCTCAGCCTCTGCACCAATCTGATTCTGAAACTCATCGGTAGCCCCTGACAAATGTAGAA
>JAAUSG010000282.1 GCA_012034055.1 Leptolyngbyaceae cyanobacterium RU_5_1
CCCCCTCACCCCTCCACCTCTTCCCTAGAGCGATCGATCATGCAAACTTCACTCGTGTTTCGACGGCTGCAAAGCAAATTAGAACGCTTTTTGTTGGCGACGGTCGGTTGGGCGTTGGGTCCGCGTCGGATCAGGCGTCGGTTAGCCTTGCTCTTGA
Organism: Leptolyngbyaceae cyanobacterium RU_5_1; assembly: GCA_012034055.1. Taxonomy (GTDB): domain Bacteria; phylum Cyanobacteriota; class Cyanobacteriia; order Leptolyngbyales; family Leptolyngbyaceae; genus JAAUSG01. Next base: position 158 of record JAAUSG010000282.1, read on the forward strand.
TTCCAATTGCGTTGCTGATTTCCAGCATTACCCTACTCCCCCCAGCAGACTACCTGCCCCAAGGAAACCTTAATTTTGTATTGTGGTTGACCGAGACGTTTCCTGGAACCAGCGTCCCAGAGGCGATCGAGCTATCTGCACCGGCGAGAGCGTTCCTCAAACAGCAACCTGAGATCGCTAACACCTTTTTTGCCCATTTCCCACAGTTTCACGGGATTGGCATCAGCTTGAAACCCGAATCGGCTACGGGCAGTGGGTTAGCGGCAATGGAACAACGCTTAATGGGGCAAAGCTTTAGCTATCCTGGCTACAAATTCATGTTCCCGATCCGATTCCCGATCTTTAACGATACGGGTAAATCGTTTGAGGTGCAGATCATTGGTCCAGACCTGAACCAACTCAATCAGCTAGAGCAACAGTTGATTCAACAAATCTCAGCCTTGCCGGGTGTTGCCAATGCGCGCTCCAATTCGATCAATGGCGCTCCGCAACTGCAAGTCATTCCCGATCGCACCCGACTGGCAGAAGTGGGCTTGTCAGAATCCGAAGTCGGCGCGATCGTCGAAGCCGCACTGGGAGGACGCTTTGCCTCCGAGTTTGTGGATGGTAAAGAAGAACTGGATATCACGGTACAGTTGCAAAATGTGTTTGTCAAAACCCCGGAACAGTTGCGGCAATTGTCGCTGTACAGTTCAGAAATTCCTCGACCTGCATCGGCGGGTGGAAGTATGACGGCTTCCGCGACGGCACCCGTGTCTAACGGTGGACAAGTTCAGCTTGCCGATGTGGCAACGGTGCGCGAAACCACTGGCCCCGGTGTGATCAATCATGTGGATTTAGAGCGCTCTACCACGCTGACCGTGAGCCTGGCTCCGGATGCACCCTTAGGGCAATTGGTGAATCAAACCGAAACTCAGATCCTGGATCCCTTACGCCGCAAATTACCACCTGAATTTCGCGTGGAGCTGGCGGGTTCTGCCGATCGCCTCGCCGAAACAGTAACACAACTTGCCTCTGCCTTTATATTTTCGGTGCTGATTACCTATTTACTCCTCGTTGCCCTCTATCGGTCATTTCTGTATCCACTTGTGATTATGGCAACGGTGCCAATGGGGTTGACTGGAGCGTTGCTAAGTCTGGTCGTTGCCAACTGGATTCCCGGTGTAATTGTGCCCCTGGATATGATTACCGGCTTGGGATTTTTAATCTTGACAGGTGTAGTTGTGAACAATGCCATTTTGATTGTGGAGCGCGTGCTCCAGCTTCAAGAAGAAGGCCAAAAATACGATGAAGCAATTTACAACGCCACCCGCGATCGCCTGCGTCCGATCTTCATGTCTGCAGGCACAAGCGTCCTGGGCATGATCCCACTGGCAATCTTTCCCGGACAGGGATCGGAACTCTATCAAGGTCTGGGAATCGCTCTCACCGGAGGTCTGGCCTTTTCCACCATCCTGACTCCAACGGTGGTTCCGGCGTTGATGGCCCTGCTGCATGATTTTGATTTTCGTCCGCAGAAATAAGGAACATTTGCATGATAAAACCAACCGACAGACTTTGCAGTCAGATAGAACATTTGTATTGACAAAATGAGTGGGTTTGTCTATATTTAACTATAAGGTTAAATAATGAAAAGCTTTGCTGGATGAGACTTTACTGCCTCCTCGATAGGACACTCTACGGGCGACAAGAAGATTTTGAAGACTCCCCTTCAGGCTGGCCACCTGGTTGACTGACAAATCTTTTTGTAGGTTGTAGGTTGGGTTTCACGGTGTTCAACCCAACGCTAGCCTTGGCTTGTTGGGTTACGGTATCGCTAACCCAACCTACGCAAGAATCGGAGTTTCGAGAGTTTTGTCAGTCACTCAGGGCTGGCCACAAAAGCCGACTTATGGGTAAGACCTCCTTCACGATCAATGTGTTGTGAAGAATCACACAACTGGAAACTGGGGTTCTAGCGCATGACAAAACGTTTTTATGCTGTTTTAGCAAACTCACTGGTGGCATCGCTGACCAACACCTTTGTCTGGTTTGCGGTCACGTTTTGGGTGTATCTTCAAACCCAATCGGTGCTGGCAATGTCGATCATGGCAGGTGTGTACCTTGTCACAGTTGCCATCTCTGGATTCTTCCTCGGATCGCTGGTAGATCGGTATAAAAAGAAAACAGCCATGATGCTTTCCAGCCTCTGTTCTCTCGTTTTATATCTGATTGCCTATCTCGTTTTTAGTTCGACTCCAACCGCTGTCTTTACGAATCCGTCCAGTGCCATTCTTTGGGTATTTGTCATCCTGACGCTGGTAGGAGCAATCGCGGGCAATATCCGCACAATCGCCCTACCCACCCTCGTAACGCTCTTAATCCCCGAAGCAGAACGAGACAAAGCCAACGGTCTGGTGGGCACCGTCAATGGCGTGGCGTTCCTGGTGGCGTCCACATTAAGCGGACTGGTAATTGGGTTTCTGGGCGTTTATTGGATGTTAGTATTCGCGATCGGGCTGACTATTCTCACCATCATGCATTTATGGATCCTATCCATCCCTGAACAGAAGGTCATCCATGCTGAAGCTCAAACAAACCCCATTGATGTTCGTGGAACGATTCGAGCCATTCATCTCGTTCCTGGACTGTTCGCACTGATCTTTTTCAATTGTTTCAACAACTTCCTGGGCGGAGTTTTCATGTCTCTCATGGATGCCTATGGCTTGTCACTCGTTTCGGTACAAGTCTGGGGTATTTTGTGGGGATTTCTGAGTCTGGGGTTTATCGTGGGTGGCTTAGTGGTTGCGAAGCGAGGACTGGGGAAAAGTCCGCTGCGAACCCTCTTTCTGACCAATATCGTCATGTGGATTATTGCAATTTTCTTTACAATTCAAGACTCGATCGCACTGCTGACGGTCGGCTTATTCATCTACCTGTGCCTGATCCCAGTGGTTGAGGCATCAGAACAAACCATTATCCAGGCTGTCATCCCGCTCGAACGCCAGGGTCGCGTGTTCGGGTTTGCCCAAAGCGTTGAGCAATCCGCATCACCCCTGACGGCGTTCATGATTGGTCCGATCGCCCAATTCATCTTCATTCCCTTCATGACAACAGGGGCTGGCACGGATCTGCTCGGCTCTTGGTTCGGAACCGGAGCCAATCGCGGCATCGCACTTTTATTCACCGTAACCGGATTGATTGGACTGATCGTGACGCTGATGGCAATGCGATCGCGATCGTATCGAAAATTATCGGTGAATTATCAAAAGCATTAATTGCCATGAGTTCTCGCTCCGGAATCGCTTTAAATTGGGATGTATCCCTACAGACTTGACTGTGTAGTAAAGTCTAAGTACTGTCCACACCAAACCATAACAAGGGTCGTTGGGTATGAAACGCGATCGCGGGTCAATGGTCATCCTGTATATTGTCTTGCTGGCTTATGCGGTCATCACCGTGCTGCCCTTTGTGTGGGCCTTATCCGCCTCCTTCAAACCGCTGGCTGAGATTGCAGCCGGTGAAGTCAATTTAGTTCCACAGGATTTTACGCTGGATAACTACCAAACTATTTTTGTTCAGGAACCACTCTTTGGTCGATGGTTGTTGAATAGTGCGATCGCGGCCATTTGCGTTACAGGTTTTAATCTGTTGTTCAACTCGATGGCAGGATACGCACTAGCACGAATTCAATTTCCGGGCAATCAGTTTTTGTTTTTGATTATTCTAGCAGCTTTAATGATTCCCGGACAAATTACCCTACTTCCCAAGTTTTTGATTCTAAAATCTTTCGGCTGGTTGAATACTTATCAGGGATTGATTGTGCCAACGGTTATCAATGCCACGTTTATCTTTATGATGCGGCAGTTTTTTGTCAACTTTCCTAAAGAGTTAGAAGAGGCGGCAGAAATGGACGGGCTGGGACGCTTCGAGACCTTTTTTCGAGTTGTTTTACCATTAGCAAAACCCGCTCTAGCCGCACAAACAATCTTTGTGTTCATGGGTTCCTGGAATGAGTTTTTGTTGCCATTGGTCGTCATGTCTGACCCAGAGATGTTTACCCTGCCCGTAGGACTCAATGCATTTAAGGGCCAGTATATTAGCTACTGGAATTACATCATGGCAGCCTCAATGATTTTTACGCTACCTGCGCTGGCAATCTACGCCTTCTTCAATCGCTACTTTATCCAAGGAATTACATTTACAGGCGGAAAGTGAGTAATTAGAAATGCAAAATTAAAAATGGAAAACCTTTTCTGGCAGCCATTTTCAATTTTTAACTTTTAATTTTTAATTAATTCTCATTCCTCAAGTGGTTGATCGTGACTTGCAGGCGCGATCGCAATTCCCTGGCTAACCGATGCAATACCGTTTGCCTGGGTGTTCCTGCCGCATTGGGATCTCCTCCCAGGGAGACCAAAGCGGCTGAATGATGATACTGCAACCGGACTCGCATTGCCCAGATTCCCATTGACGGAAACAGGGCAAAGATGGGAATCAGTGGAGACAGCGGAAACATCGGCATCTTAAACCAGCGGGCCAGCCATTTGACATTGACCGCAAACGGATGCAAAGACTCGCTGCCAATACAGACCACTGGCAGAATTGGAATGCGGTCGCGGACACTTGACCGCACAAAACTAGAATCGAACCGAGCCAGGCGGTAACGCTGTTGCCAACCCTTTGTCAATCCTCGCCAACCCTCCGGTGCATAGAGCAGAACAACTCTCTCAGCAATAGCTGCCTCAAAGCTCTCCTGCTCGGCCCGCACTCCACCCAGCACTTGTGTCCATCCTGTAGGCAGCCACCATTTCAACCAGGGGTGGTCAAAGAAAATTGGATGTGCCAGGGGCTGAATGAACCAGTCTCGCTGTTCGCTGAGCAGCAACCCTAAACAAACACAATCCCACGGGAAACACATCCCAGCATGATTGATGGTAATGATTACGGGTGCAGCGTTGGGCAATTGGTCGGCTTGATGCAGTTCGGCTCGAAAATAACGTTTCACAATTGGGGTCAAAATTTCGTCCCGAAATGCTTGCTGATAAACCGGATCGGGTTCCTCTGATGCAGAATTAATGATCAAGGGGGGCTGGAGCAAACCGCATCGAATCAGCACCCATTGCAGCTTGAGGCGTAACCAGCGAGTGAGCAGTGCTAAATAGAAGCCGCCGGGAAGCAGAAATAACCCATACTCAAACCATTTCCAGCCGTTTGGGTCAGGCTTGTAATGCTGCCAATGGCGGTTGAACAGAATCAGCCACGCTGGGGGATACCACAAGCAAAACCAATCAAACCAGCTAAATTGGTAAGTCGGTGTTGAAATCTTTGTGCTTAAATTTGTTGCCTGCACGTCTGGGTCAGCGCTAACAATCTAGCTACAACTTACACGAAATTGCCCTGGGATTGCCTTCAGGGGTTTTTGAAACTGGCTAGCAGCCTGTCGGAGATCCCCCTAAATCCCCCTTAATAAGGGGGATCAAAGCCATTTCTTCGATAAGCTCCTAGCACTTTCCAAAAAAACCGTTACGGAATTTCGGATCAGCCTGCCAGAGATTCCTGGTTTTCGGAGTCCTGTCCGCCAGCGGGTAACTCTAGACAGTATCCAGCACCATACACCGTCTTGATGTATCGAGGATGGCGGGGATCGGGTTCGAGCTTCGTGCGTAAATGGCGGACATGCACCCGAATCGTTTCGATATCATCGTTGGGATCATATCCCCATACTTCTTTGAGGATTTCGCTTGGAGAAACCGTCTGGCCATGCCGCTGCAGCAGACAATGCAGTAACTCAAACTCCAGATGGGTGAGCTTGACGGTTTGATCAAACCAGATTGCCTCAAACCGTTCAGGAACAAGGGTTAGCGATCCATAATTCAGAATTTCAGTGTGCTTGGCTGCCTGGGGAATTCGGTCTGTGCGGCGTAACAACGCACGTACCCGCGCCAGCATTTCCTCAATTTCAAAGGGTTTAGTCAGATAGTCATCGGCACCAGCATTGAAGCCGTCCACTTTGTCTTGAGTTTGGCTGAGAGCGGTCAGCATCAGGACAGGAATATCAGCCGTTCGCTCATCTCGCCGCAGGCGCTGACAAACCGTGAAGCCGTCCACCTTGGGCAGCATCAAATCTAACAAGATCAGGTCTGGCTGGATCTGGAGAGCCATAGCCTGACCCTTAACGCCGTCTGCTGCTTGACTAACGTCGTAACCAGCCATCTCCAGATTCACGGCTACTAGCTCGGAGATCGCAGGGTCATCGTCTATGACGAGTATCCGGGGCATCATTAAAGAGGTTAGGGATTTGCTGGTGTTTACTTAAGAATTATCTAGGAATTACGAATATCCTTGTAAAGATTATATGCAAGGAATCGAAATGTTTCTAATCCAAATAGATCCTGTAATAATTCTTTTTTTAATGA